>JBPCVB010000253.1:0-4761 GCA_051010855.1 Pirellulaceae bacterium
CTTCCCCGGCCCGATCGAGTAACGCCTCGATCGAATCGTCTTCGGCATCAGCATCATCGTCACCGGCTGAGTACTGCAGGATGGGCAACGGGTCAAAGGACTGCCAGGCAGGCATCGAAGACACCAGGCTGGCCACCAGCATTCCGCCGCGTGCCATCCACAACACGTACCCGACCGTCAGGACACCAGTCAGACTGGCCGCGGCAGCAATGTTGCCGGTTGCAGCGTTGATGTTGTCCAGGATTTCATGATTCACCATGTCAAGATCGTGCCACAGTGACGTGTACATTTCGGTACTAATACCTGATGCACTCCCGTCAAAGCTTCCATAGGATGCTGTCTGTTCCTGCAGCCACAAGCTTGACAAGTCAACCGAAGACTTTTGGTACGTGAAACCATAGTTCGCGGTTAACAGCTCGCTGTCGGTCAGGGCGCTCGTGTCTGACAATTCAAAGCTGTTCTGATCGTTGGCTCTGGTATTTGCCAAACGACTGTCAACGCCCAAATCGCCCGGAGAACCCGGTTCATTGTTACCACCCGGTTCATTCTCCTCGGAAGTCGGTTCGCCCGGATCAATCGGTGTGCCCGGATCAATGGGCGGGTCAACCGGATCCGGTTCCCGCTCTGGCAGTTCGATGCGGGTGATGCCCGTCGTCACGATGCTGGCCGTCACCACATTGCTGTCCTTGTCCCCGTCGGTCACATGATACGTAAACGTCTCGATCGGCAACGTGTTTTCGTCCGGGGTAAACCGCAGCGATCCGTTTGGCAAAGTTGTTAATGTTCCGTTGGCCGGTCCGGATACCACGACCACATCCAGCGGTGTCATTTCGGCATCCGTGTCATTGGCCAGCAAGGCCCCCTCGGCGATGACAAAGCTGCCTTCGCCAGAAGCAATAATGGACTCGCCAATGGCAATTGGAGCGTCGTTTACCGGGTTGATAGTAATTGTGATGACAGCGGTATCGATGCCGCCACGTCCGTCATTGATTCGGTAGACGAACGAGTCCAGGGTTGTTTCACTGCCGTGATGAGTGTAGACAATCGAATTGTCGGCCAGCACTTTTGCGGTGCCGTGTGCCGGTCCACTTGCGATACTTATGGCCAGTGGGTCACCATCAGGGTCAACGATATCGTTGAACTCCGAATTCTTGACGTGCACTGCCGCGCCTTCGTCAACGTTGAACAATTTGTCGGTGGCAACGGCAACTTCGTTGACGTCGTCAATGTAAACAGTCAACGTTTCTGTCAACTGGTGCAGTTCCGAATCAGTGACCTGAACAACTATCTCGTACGAAGTCTGGTCCTCGTAGTTCAGATCGGCACCAGGCTGGACAGTCAGTTCACCAGTGGCGGGGTTGATGTCAAAAATATCGCCGGCATCATCCAGCAACTCCCACAAGTGGGTTTCGCCAGCGTCCCGATCGTCCACAAGCACAAATCCGACTGTTGAACCACCTGGCGACATTTCGTCAATGTGATCGGGCTTGAGTTCCATATCGGCGATTGGTTCGTTAACATCTCTCACCGTGATTGCAAGATCCTTGGTGACGACGTTGCCGTCTCCGTCATCGGATACGACGCGAACCAGGTACTCGTTGTTTCCGTCACCATCCAGCGGCGATTCGAAGTTTGGTGCCACATCGAAAGTCAATTCGCCTGTCGACGGATTGATGGTGAACAGATCTCCATCGTTCCATCCATTGTCGATGGACCACGAGATCGGTTCTTGCGGATCGTCGTTATCGGAAGTCTCCAGGTCGACGACAAAGGTGGTGTTCTCGTCGATACTGTGACTGCTGGAATTGGTGATGACCTGGGCATGCTCGTTGACCGGCTGCACAGAAACCGTGATATCCTGGTAAATCGTGTTGTCGCCATCACTGGCGGAGACCCGCAGGTTGTAAACATTGTCGCCACCGACGTCTCCCGCTGATTCGTAGTCTGGCGGATCGATGAAACTCAATTCACCGGTGGCAGGATTGATCTGGAACAGGCTGAAATCAGGCGAGCTGGCTTCGATGCCAAAGACAATGTCATCGCCCGGCAGATCGTCGTCGTCGACCGCAAGCGTGGTGACTGCGGTTTCGTTTTCGTCCACGTCATAGCTGGCTGGTCCGTCCCAAACGGGGACGTTGTCATTGACCGGCTGCACATGGATCGTGATTTCCTTTGTGGTTTCGTTGCCTGCCGGGTCAGTAACGACAACCTCGACGACGTACTGGTTGTCCGTGTTGCCATCATGCGGATTTTCAAAATCCGGGGTCATGGCAAACGTCAGCTCGCCGCTGGTCGGATGGATCGAGAACAGGCCTTCGTCATTGCCAGTACCGAGATCGTAGGTGACATCAAAGCCCTCTGGATCAGTAGCAACAATCGTCAGGGAATCGACGTTCTCATCAAGATTGACATCAGAACCGGTTACGAACAACGGAGCGTCATTTTCAACGGACACCTCAATGTCATGCTCCAACGACGAAAGCGTGCCATCGAACACTGTGAATTTAATTGTGTCGACGGGATCACCGGCGGCATCCGTGGGTGCGATATATTCGAGATCACCATCGTCGATATCGCTGGCGGAAATCACCTGGCCGAGTGTTACCGCCGAACCACGCCATTGCAATTCACCCTCGACGGGCAGTTGCGTGATTTCGATGCTGGCGAATGTGTCACCATCGACATCGGAGTAACTGAAGTCGTTGAGATCAAACGTCCAGGATTCGCCCGGGTCGAGATCGAGATCGAATCCGTCAGCAACGGGCGCCACGTTGACTTCGATGTTTTGTGAAAACTCGGAAGTGTTGTTGTTGCTGTCGATGGCGATGGCCGTAACGGCATCGTCCACGAGCAGGTCATTGGTCAAAAACGTGAATTCACCGATTGCGTTGGACATGGTCCAGCCCAGGTACTTGATTCCTTCCCCGTAATTTTCGCCGCCGGACGTGTCCGAACTGTCGGTATCAGCCACCGCCGCATAGAATTCAATACGCTGGTTGGGTCCGGCCATTCCGCGAATTTCGGTGGAGCCAGCATCCAGCACACTTGAATTTAGTACTGGATTCTGGATGCCTTCCTGGGCATAGTCCGGCGAAAACACCGAAAAATCGGACACGCCATCGCCACGATTCAGTTCCAACGCTGTGGCCGCTTGTTCGCCGAGGTCGATGGCAATTCCATCGTTGCCGCCAAACTCATTCATGGAGATCAGATTGTGCAATGCGGGACCTGGTGATGCGGCACCTCCACCGACGGCATAAACACCCGCTCCGGCATTGTCCTGCACCACGTTGGAAGTCACTTCGTGATTCGAGCCAAACAGCCGAATGCCGGATGTTTCGCTACCGCCATAGCCGTTGCCGACCACAGTGTTCTCGTCCACGATCAAGACACCTGTGTTTTGATAGCTGTCGACTCCCGAACCAGCGTTTCCGCTAAACAGGTTGTGCCGGATGGTAACGTTGGAGTTTCCTTCGACGTCGATGCCGTCGCCATATGCGAATTGATCGGCGTTATTCATGATGAAGTTGTCTGTGATCAGCCAATCGTCATTGGTTTGGCCACCGTTACCGTCCATGAAAATGCCGAATGCGTCCCCGCCTTCGATCAAGTTATGCTGAACCAGTCCTCCCAGACCGCCATCGACAGCCAGGTTGGCACCAGCAGCGTTGACCAGATGGCTGTACTGCAGAACAAAATCATCGGCATCAATCAACTGGACTCCGCCGTCGAGTATCGTTCCATCGCCAAAACCATCGACTCGCAGTCCGCTCACGGTTGTATTGTCTGCCTTGACCATCAACCCGTACTGCAGGGTGGCCCCGGCCACAAGTTCCAGTTCCGGCCGATCAATCAGATCCAGGGCGTATTCATTGACACCCACCAGCGTCCCAGGTGTACCGATTTCATCGGCGTTGAGATCGACCATGTTCAGGCCATCCCGGAAGCTGTAAGCTTGACCATCGATTGTAGTTCCGGCATCGGTAAGTTCGGGTAGCAATTCCGTTACCACCAATTGCCACGTTTCACGAACCAGTTCATTGTGATCGACAACGGGCACAAATCGCATCGTGTTGTCGCCCACGATCGAGTTGGCATTGATCATGAACTGTCGCAACGAGCCCTGAACCGTATGTCCGGACGTCGCGGCCACGTCACCACCTTCCAGGTTGGTAACGACATTGAAGCTGAAGCCAAAATCAACCTCGTAATTGTCTGCTCCGGACATCGAGACCCGAGTCACGTGTTCGGCTGTGCTCGCATCGGCAAGGTCGTCCGACCCCGTCGCTGTGCGACCGCCAAACAGTGCGCCGCTGGTCGTGGTGTAGCTGTCGACTCCGGTATCAGTGACCAGACTGCCGGTCGAACCATAGGTTTGTTCGGCCCAGACGTCTGCCTGGCTCGTGCCGGTGTTATAGCCCTGGTGCGGCGCGAGTGTCGTGGAATCGACGACTACGAAGTGCGTGAAGTCACCGATGCCGTTGAAGTAGTAATGTCCGGAGTTGTCGGTTGTTGTGGTGCGGATCAGAAGATCGCTGTTATCAAATAGTCCGTCGCCATTGGCATCGAGGTACAGATGAACCGTGGCCGCTTCAAACTCGAGACCATCGTGGGCCACGTAACCATCGGCATCCACATCGTTGAACAAATGGCCGCCAAGTGTGTTTTCGGTCAAATCGTCAATGTCGATGGTGATCGTAGCGGTATCGGTCAAACCACTGGCATCAGTAACGAGAACCTCCAGCTCCCATGAACTGGTCG
>JBPCVB010000254.1:0-6154 GCA_051010855.1 Pirellulaceae bacterium
CCCGAAGACCGACTCGGCGGCCCGAACGGAGCCTCGCCCTTCCGATGGATACTGGTTTCAAGCGGTGCCAGGATTGAAGCTCAGGTCACCCGAGGCGTGACTCAAAAGCCGCCCTTTTGAGTAGCCGCATTTACGTCGACGGCTATATCGTCGTACATCGACGAGACCTCAGTGCCAACGCTTTGAATGGCTACAAAGCAGACAGCGATAATAAGCGCCAACATTACGGCGTATTCGACTGCAGTGGGGCCGTCTTCGGATTGCAGAAATCTCTGAACTTTGGCGAGGATGTTTTGCATGGTTGCACGCCTGTATACAAGGGTCCGGAGGCCACGCGCTATAGATACGCGGCTACCAAACCCTACGTCAGAAACGCATCAGGTCAAACGCGAACCGATTATGCCGGTCGCGACGATCCCAACGAAAACAGCCCGGCAAGAACCGGGCTGATGGGTAGCGTTGTTAATACGGTGAAACTAGCTGCGTCGGCGTTTCAGGAATACACCCACGGCCAGCAGCAATACCGTGCCCGATCCGACGGGTTCGGGAATGGCGAACAGGGTGCCGGTGATACGCGTATCGGAGAAATTGCCTGCATCAAAATGGTCGGAAATTCGCCAGGCACTGAATTCATCCATCTCACCTGCTCGGTTGGGGTCGGCCGTTTGATCACCACTCACGTTCATGAAACGAATGGAAAACGCATCGGTCACGTCGCCCAGTGAACTCAAGTCAATGGTGCTATTCACAAAGAACGGCGTATTTGGGGGAGTACTCGATTGATCGATGGTGAAAATAGGCGTCGTATAACTATCAAGCGACGTGAAAACACCGATCATGGCTGGGCCACTGCCGGATGATCGCGATCCCATGATCAGTTGATCAAGCGTCACGCCAAACCCGGGAGCGGGCGTAAACCCGATCTCCACATAGCCGCCGGTATTGACCACCGTTGGGGTATTTTCCGCGTTGGTAGCCCAGCCATTACTATGAAAGGAATTGTTGGCGTTAAAGGGCGGATCAACCGGATTCAATCCACCGCCGCGAACCATGTCCTGGCCTGTCGCAAACGGTGACAGGTCTTCGGTAGGCGGTTGGGTAGCCTGATTACCTGGCGTATCGAACAAGCCGTAGGCGACAATCGTGTCTGCCGTCGCCTGCGACGAACAAAACAGCAAACAAAAACCGGCAAGCAAACAAAGGCGGGACATGGGGCGAGCTCCTGGGATGTGGGTCAATACAAGGATCGAGTCTAAATTGCCGGTCGACGGTTGTCCATCATCTGCTCGACCGAATTTGACGGGGCTCGCAACGTCCTTTTCCCACAAATCCTTGCCCGCAAATCCCAGGATTCACGCCAATAGACCGTTTCCTATCGGGCCACCTTTAGCCCGGTGTAATGGAATTACCTAAACCCGAGAACATTGAAGTAGAATAGGTATAGGGATCGCAATCAAATTCCACGGCGGAGAAGTCGAGATGCAGTTATTTCTGCGGCTTATGGCGACAGTGTTTGTCCTGTCGGCAGGGCTGGCAATCACCGGTTGTCAGCCAGCTAGTGTCTATCAGGAGCCGCCGCCATCGAAAGTGACGGTCGCCACACCGATCGTTCAGACGATTCCGATCTGGCAAGAAGAGAATGGCGAGACCGAAGCGGTGGAACAAGCGCTGGTCCGTTCCCGTGTGAGCGGTCTTCTGCAAGAGATCAAATTCCAGCCCGACGAAAAGGTCGAAGAAGGACGGCCGATGTTTCAGATTGAACAAAAGGAATTTCTGGCCGCCGTCCAGGCAGCTACGGCTTCAGTCAATTCAGCGAAGGCAGCGTTATCATCGGCCAACGCCTCCTTGTCCGTTGCCGACGCCAGGATCGCTGCGTTGGAAGCAGAGGTCGCGGTCTCCCAGGCAGACTTTAATCGACTGTCCGAGTTGGTGGAAGACAATGCGGTCGCCCGAAGTGACTGGGAGGTGTCCCAGGCCAATCTGGCAACGGCCCAGGCAGCGTTGCAGGGAGGGACCGCAGCGCGGGAATCAGCCGTCGCTGAAATCCAGAACGCCGAAGCTGAGGTTGAGAAAGCGGAAGCGGTGCTGACGCAATCCAACCTCGAACTCGAATGGACTACCGTCACTGCACCGATTGGCGGTCGCGTGACACGCATCCTTACAAAGCGTGGCAATCTGGTGGAAAACGGCACTGATTTGGTTGAGATCGTGCAACACGATCCGATCTGGGTCAATTTCAATATCAGCGATCGATTGTTGCTGGACCTGGAAAGAGAATACGGAGCGCGCAGTGATTCTTCACAACGAGTTACTGATGTAACCGCTTACGTAAAACGCAGTGGCGACACCGGGTATCCCTTTGAGGGCACACTGGATTTTGCTGATCCACGTGTGGACCAGGCGACCGGCACCATGCAGTTGCGAGGGGTTTTCCACAGCCAGCCGGGCAAGTTCCTGTTACCTGGCTTGTTCGTGCGAGTCCGGATTCAAATTGGTACCCGCGAAAATGCTCTGCTAATTCCCGAACGGGCCCTCAATCGCGATCCGGCAGGCACCTACGTTTATGTGATGGGCGACGACAACATCCCTCTTCGCACACTAGTGACCCCTGGCCCTCGCTATCAGGACAAGATCGTCATTGAGGAAGGGCTTAAGGAAGGCGACTTGGTGATTGTTGACGGCGTGCAAAAAATTCGGCCCGGAGTTGCCGTGAATCCCGTCCCGATTGAAACAAAAGATCCATAAACACCGGGCATATCACCCCTGGTCGCGTTGGTCACGCGTCGTAGACGGTGGCTGATTTCCGAATTGCAACCTTAGTTACACATCCAGATCAGTCATCGTTAATGTCAAAGTTCTTTATCTACCGACCCATTTTCGCTTCGGTAATCTCGATCGTTATCGTGATCGCCGGCGTAGTCTCGTTTCGTTCCTTGCCGGTCGCCAAATTTCCGGAAGTATCACCGCCCACGGTCCAGGTCAGCGCAGTCTACCCGGGCGCCAACTCTCAGGTGGTGGCCGACACCGTGGCCAAGGCGATTGAGCAGGAGGTCAACGGCGTCGAGAACATGTTGTACATGTCGTCGACCAGTTCGAACGACGGTTCGTACACGCTGCAGATCACGTTCGCACTGGGCACCGATATGGATATGGCGACAGTGCTGGTGCAAAACCGGGTGGCTATTGCTACTCCCAAATTGCCGGAGGAAGTGCGACGTCAGGGGATCACGACGCAAAAGCAATCGACGCAGATCCTGCAGATGATCAGCTTCACGGCACCTGACGGAAACCTCGACGAGTTGTTCCTCAGTAACTACTCGCTGGACATCAAGGACGAATTAAGCCGTATCAACGGTGTTGGGTCCGTTCGCGTGTTTGGAGCGGGCGACTACAGCATGCGTATCTGGCTGGACCCCAGCAAACTGAAGGCGCGTGAGCTGACAACCGAGGATGTCGTTAACGCCATCCGAGAACAGAACGTGCAGGTGGCCGCCGGCCAGATCGGCGCACCGCCCGCGCCTCCCAACACACCGTTTCAGTACACCGTCAACGCGCTGGGTCGTCTGGATACCGAGCAGCAGTTTGGCGACATCATAGTCCGCACTGGTGAACAAGGCCGAATCGTGCGTGTGCGCGATGTCGTCGTCGATGATGAAGTGGTCGATGGACAGCAATACCGTGGCGTAGAACTGGGTGCCAAGGACTATACGTTCGATTCCCGATTCGGAGGCATTCCTTCGGCCACCTGTGCCATCTACCAGTTACCGGGAGCCAATGCGCTGGATGTCGCTTCGGAAGTGCGTAAAAAGCTGGCCGACTTGTCGAGCCGTCCGGGGTGGCCCGAGGGGCTGGAGTATGTCGTTCCGTTTGATACAACGCGGTTCGTGGAGGCCTCGATCCAGGAGGTCTACACCACCATCTTTATCGCCATCGTGCTGGTTATCCTGGTGATCTTCATTTTTCTCCAGGACTGGCGCTCAACCATCGTCCCGGTCGTGGCGATTCCGGTATCCCTGGTCGGCACCTTCGCCATTATGGCGATGCTGGGGTTTTCACTAAACATGTTGTCGCTGTTCGGCATCGTGCTGGCGATCGGGATTGTGGTCGACGATGCGATTGTGGTGGTGGAAAATACGTCGCGTCACATTGCCGCCGGGCTCCGGCCACGAGAGGCCGCTGTCAAAGCGATGGATGAAATCACGGGCCCGGTGATCGCAACGACGCTGGTCCTGTTGGCGGTTTTTGTACCCACCGCATTCATGGGTGGCATTACCGGGCAGTTGTTTCGGCAGTTTGCACTGACGATCTCGGCTGCGGTAATTATTAGCACGATTAACGCGCTGACGTTGAGTCCCGCATTGTGCGGGATTTTGTTGCGACCACAGAAGGAAAGGCAGTTTTTCTTTTTCCGTGCGTTCAATCGTGCCTTTGACACATCAACGAACGCCTACACGGCATTGATTCGCATGACCGTGCGAGTCATCCTGGTGGCGATGCTGGTTTTTGGAGGACTGGTAGCGCTGACCGGCTGGAGCTTCAACCAGCTGCCTACCGGTTTTGTACCCGAAGAGGATCAGGGTTACATCTTTGTCAATGTGCAGTTACCCGATGCCGCGTCCAAACAGCGGACCGCAGCAGTCATGCGCCGGCTGGATGAGTTGTATGCCAACACCGATGGCGTCGCGGACTACATTTCCATCACCGGATACTCGTTGTTGGCTGGCAGCGCCAGTTCCAATGTGGGTTTTTCGGCGATCATGTTCGATCCATGGGAGGAACGGAATACTCCTGAGCTGAGTCAAACGGCAATCCTTGCACGGTTGCAACAGGAATTCGCCGACATCGATGAAGCGATCGTGTTCGGCTTTATTCCGCCCCCGATCGATGGCCTGGGGTCTGCGGGCGGTTTCCAGATGGAAGTACAGGATGTTGGCAACGCGGGATACGTGGCGCTGGAGTCAGCAACCCAGGAACTCGTCGCCAGGGCATCCGGGCAACCTGGTCTGGCTGCCGTCAATTCAACGTTCCGGTCCAGTGCGCCGCAGTTGTTTGTCGACATTGATCGGGTTCAGGTCAAAGCCAAGGACGTGCCGTTGAGTTCGGTATTTTCCACCTTGCAGGCACATCTCGGCTCGGCCTACGTCAATGACTTTAACTATCTGGGGCGAACCTATCAGGTGCGTATCCAGGCCGACGCACGCTATCGAGCCAAGGCCGACGACATCGCGGGACTGGAAGTTCGCAGCCGCAACGGCGACGCAGTTCCGATGGGATCACTGGTTAGTGTCCGAGAATCATTCGGGCCGGCAATTATTCGCCGATACCAGATGTATCCCAGCGCTTCGATCAACGGCTCGGGGGCGCCGGGAACCAGTTCCGGACAGGCGCTGGAGATCATGGAAGAAACGGCCGACAACTCATTGCCTCCCGCGTTCAGTCACGCGTGGACAGGCATGTCGTTTCAGGAGAAACAGGCTGGCGGCCAGGCGATTATCTTTTTGCTGGCCATCGTTGCTGTATTTCTGGTGCTGGCCGCGCAATACGAAAGCTGGACGATGCCTGCCGCAGTTATCGCGGTGGTGCCACTCGCTGCACTGGGTGTTGTGATTGCTGTGACCCTGCGGGGTGCGGACAACAACACGTACACGCAAATCGGTATTGTGCTGCTTGTGGCGCTGGCCAGCAAAAACGCGATCCTGATCGTCGAGTTTGCCAGCGACTTGCGTCGCAAAGGCATCTCGATTCGCGACGCGGCAATCGACGCTGCCCGGTTGCGATTCCGGGCCATCCTGATGACCGCGTTCTCCTCGATCCTCGGGTTCATGCCGCTGTTGGTGGCCAGCGGAGCAGGGGCGGCCAGCCGCCAGGCAGTTGGCAACGCCGTCGTCGGTGGCATGATTGCCGCAACCATCTTTTCACTGACGTTTGTGCCTGCGTTCTTTGTGGTGTTTCGCCAGCTCGGTGAACTCGGTGGTGAAAAGGACGATTCGACCGACGCCGATGAAAAGTCATTGCAAAAAGAAGAGGCGATTCCCGAGTCGCAAAGCGACCAAAGCGAAGTCATCCCGGAGCAAGATGACTCCGCTTCGGAAGATCCCGACAACAACGGTTAGTTTTCTGTATTCATGGGGAGGGCGAGGCTCCGTCCGAGCCG
>JBPCVB010000255.1:0-3305 GCA_051010855.1 Pirellulaceae bacterium
GTGTGCAACTGGCATTTGGTCCGACCATCGATGGTGGATTTTCTTACGACATTGAATCGCCCGATCCGATTCGCGAAGAGGATTTTCCGGTCATCGAATCCGAGATGCAGAAAATCATCGAGCTGGATGAACCATTCGAACGAATCGAGCGGTCGCGTGACGAGTCGATTCAGATTTGTCGCGACCTGCAACAACCGCTGAAGGTCGAGCATATCGAGGAAGGCCTGGTCGATCACCCGACTCTGTCCTTTTATCAGCAGGGTGAGTTCATCGACTTGTGCCGTGGCCCGCACGTTCCCAAGCCGAGTTCGATTGGCGCTTTCAAATTGCTGTCGATCGCGGGGGCTTACTGGAAAGGCGATGAGACCAGACAGCAGTTACAGCGACTGTACGCCACCGCATTTTTTGACAAGAAGTCGCTCGACGAACACCTTGAACGCGTTGAGGAAGCGAAGAAGCGCGATCACCGCGTGCTGAACAAGCGACTGGGTTTCTATCACATCGACGAGGACGTCGGGCAGGGTCTGATTCTGTGGACTCCGCGCGGCGCCTTTATCCGGCACAAGCTGCAGGATTTTATTTCCAGTCACCTGACTCGTCAGGGTTACGACCAGGTGCTGACTCCCCACATTGGCAAGCTGGATCTGTTTCGCACTTCGGGACACTTTCCGTATTACCAGGACAGCCAATACCCGCCGATCGTGTTGCGTGACCATTTGAACTTGTTGGTAGAAAAGGACTGCACTTGCGCGGACCTGTCCAACCAGATGAAGGAAGGCGACATCGACGGTTACTTGCTCAAGCCGATGAACTGTCCGATGCACGTGAAGATCTACGCGTCGCAACAACGCAGCTATCGGGACTTGCCCATTCGCTTGGCCGAGTTCGGTACCGTATACCGTTGGGAGCAATCCGGTGAGATCGGCGGCATGACTCGCGTCCGCGGATTTACCCAGGACGACGCGCACTTGTTTGTGACCGACGATCAACTTGCCGACGAGTTGAAAGGCTGCCTTGAACTGGTCGAAATCGTGCTGGGCACCGTCGCCCTGGAAGATTACCGGGTGCGGGTCGGTTTGCGTGATCCCGATGGCGACAAATACGTGGGCAGTCCGGAGAATTGGGACCGAGCCGAGGAAGCCTGTCGGCAGGCGGCGGCGAGCTTGGGCCGGCCGTTTACCGAGGAGCCAGGCGAAGCAGCGTTTTACGGTCCCAAGATCGATTTCATAGTCCGCGACTGTATTGGCCGGGAGTGGCAATTGGGCACTGTCCAGGTCGATTACAACCTGCCCGAGCGTTTTGACCTTACTTATATAGGCGCTGACAACCAGCCTCACCGGCCGGTGATGATCCACCGGGCCCCATTTGGCTCGATGGAACGGTTCATCGGAGTGCTGATCGAGCATTTTGCCGGGGCTTTTCCGTTGTGGCTGAATCCGGAGCAGGGCAGGTTACTGACCGTTAGCGACAAAAGCGAGGAATACGGTCGCAAGGTCCAGCAGCAGTTCCTGGACGGGGGGCTGAGAATTGAGGGTGATTTCCGCAGCGAGAAGCTGGGTGCAAAAATCCGCGACGCGCAAATGGAGATGACTCCGTACATGCTGGTCGTGGGTCCGCGGGATGCCGAGAACAACGCGGTCTCGGTCCGCGACCGGATTGATGGCGACCTGGGTGCGATGCCCGTTTCCGAGGCGATTGCCAAATTGCAGCAGGAAGTGGCCGATCGTGTGGTGCGAGTCAAGCACAAGAGCGATGTGTCGATGGCGGCGGATCGTGTAGACAACGAATATTAGAATTGGCGCGAGGAGATGGTTTCCAGGCCCACGCCGGCGTGGGTATGCCCGGTGCCGCGGAAGCCCTGTTCAGGCTCGCGAAGAATGCTAAAGAGAGAAGGAATTGTTGTGTCGGCCGGTCGGCAACTTCGCCTCGGCACCGCTTTTTGCGGGATTCGGCCAACCTGTGATTTGCATTGGCGGGCGGGCACCGTATCATAAACGCGGAAGCCGGCGGCGTTTCGCTGGTTTGTCCATTCCCCCAACTCATTCCTGATATAGAGGAACCAAACATCGACCAGTACAGAACGAACGAACAGATTCGTATTACGCCTGTTCGTGTAATTGATGCCGAAGGCAATCAGCTAGGAGTCATACCGACCAAGGAGGCACTGGAAAAAGCCAAGGAAGCAGAGCTGGATTTGGTGGAAGTCGCACCGGATGCGTCGCCGCCGGTTTGCCGCATCATGGATTACGGCAAGTTCCGTTATGAGCGCAGCAAAAAATCACACAAGAGCAAGTCTCATCAAACCAAACTGAAAGAAATCCGTGTGCGACCCAAAACCGGTCAGCACGACATTGATTTCAAGGTCAAAAAGGCCATCGGCTTCCTCGAGCACAAGGACAAGGTCCAGGTTACGGTAATGTTCCGTGGCCGAGAACTGGCTCACATCGAGGAAGGACGCAAGGTGATGCAAGGCATCATCGCACGGCTGGAAGAACACGGTAAGGTGGAAAGCGCACCCAGCACCCAGTCGCGTCGCATGACCTGTACGATTGCGCCACGGTAACGGCGGTTGAAAGGATTTGCGATGCCGGTCCGTTGAACCCCCTGACCCCCCTTTGCGAAAGGGGGGAATAGCGGGTGCCATGCCGCCGCTACATCAAAAAAAAAAGGCCGCCGGACTTCCTGTCCAGCGGCCTTTTTGATTGTCATTCGACTTCCGTGTCAAACGTCTTCTGACTGCTTCTCGCTTCTTCTGATCCTAGAAGGACCATTCCAGACCAAAGTAGGCACCGTGCAACATCAGATCGCCGTTGGACTTGATACGACGCACGTCGTTGTAATCGGTGAAGCTGCGAGGAATCTGGGTGGGAGCAAGGGCTACGCCGGCGATACCGATCGCTCGGTAACCAACGTTGACTCGCCAGTTGTTGTTGACGATATAGTTCAGGCCGAGATCCAGTTCGCCCAGACCTGCTACATCATCCTTGCGTGAGGCGTGGACATAGTCGTCACCAGCGAATCCACCTGTGCTGGCCGTGGCGTAGGTGCCGGCACCATCACGAATCGACTGGCGGGCATAGATGTCGTTGTTGTAAATACCGAACTTGACGCCCAGAGACAGGCTTAGGCAGCTGCTCAGGCAACGATCGATACGTGCCCCCATTTGGGTACCCAGCAGGTTGTTTTCCACATCCAGATCGTAGAACGTGGTGGGTGGATAGGGAGGTGTGCTGTTGAAAGCGGCGAAACGCATGTCTTCCGTGAACTTGAGCCAGCGGAATCCGAACAGCCACTCGACATTGATC
>JBPCVB010000256.1:0-7479 GCA_051010855.1 Pirellulaceae bacterium
CCAGCTCAACTCTCAAAGCCGGAGTGGCGGAATTGGCAGACGCGCATGATTCAGGTTCATGTGTCCGAAAGGACGTGCAGGTTCAACTCCTGTCTCCGGCATTTTTCTGATTTCAGCCCGTTTTGCCTGTGCAGGCGAAGCGGGCATCTTGATCCTGCTGTACTCCGACGAAATAGTATTCCAGGTCGGTCGATAATCTCGACGTGCGGGGTTGCCGCCCGACCGCTTGTCAATCAGGACGACCCGTTCAACTTAACCGTTCAGGAATCCCGATGTATCTGGTTCGCCTTTTTTGTATGTTCCTGGCCATTGCCTGTGCAGTCCCCGGAACACTTGCCGCCTTTCAGGCAATGGGTGCCGCCGCTCCGCAACAGGATGAGACGACTGAATTCGTGATAGAGACGGCCAACACCAAGGCATTGTTTGAGCAATGTGGCGCCGAGTTTCAGGCTGGAAATTATGAAGAAGCCGGCTTTTGCTTTTACGTCGGCCAATTGCGGGCCACGATTGATCTGAAAATCTTTCCTCCGAACGCAGCGCAGGCAACCCAGGTGCAACAGAGCGTTTTTACCATGGGGCAGCAAGTCGGCTCTGTGATCAATCCATCGATGATGCGATTTCCCGAACGCTTCAAGACGACTCTGGACCGTGTTAAAGCGGTTCAGTTGACCATCGACGACGACTATAAACCCGGCTGGCCGACCGGCGGGTCAACAACGCCTGACGAATATCGTGCCAGGGCTGCCGAGGTGACGCCATTATTTTTGAAACCGGCCCGCGGCATCGCAACGCTTTTGGGCGATCCGGTGTACTTCGATAACTTCATCAAGATGCAGAATCAGCAAATTCCGCCGCGATTGCTGACGTTGCTGGATGGCGGTGAATTCACGCCGCCGGAAACACTTGATCAGGCTGGGCTGGATGAGTTGACCAATGCAATGAAACGCGTTGCCGAAGATCTGGGGATCGATGTCGAATCCCTGCAAGTGGAAAGTATCCAGGCAATTGGCGACCTGTTTGCGCAAGGAAACGAGACCATGACGACTCCCGAATCGACCGGTGATGACCAGTCAAACAACAATTTCAATCAGCTTACGCCCGAGGAACAACGTGTGATTCTGGGCAAGGGTACCGAGCCGCCAAATACGGGCGAGTATACTGACAACAAGGCCGTTGGTACCTATCTCTGCCGTCGCTGCAATGCTCCGCTGTATGCATCGGAATCAAAATTTGAAAGCGATTGCGGTTGGCCCAGCTTTGATGATGAAATCGAAGGGGCAGTTAGACGCGAAATGGATGCGGATGGACGACGCACGGAAATCCTGTGCGAGAACTGCGGCGGCCACCTGGGCCATGTCTTCCTCGGCGAGAATTACACTGACAAGAACATCCGGCATTGTGTCAATTCGATTTCAATGCGGTTTATTCCCGACGGAGAAACCCTTCCCACCACGATCAAGGACGACTAGCTGGGCGGTAACGCAGCAGCATCCAGGGCTATTGATTCTGCCGATTGGCCATCCACTGTTGCATTACCAGTTGTGGGAAAATCCATGCGTCACGTGCGTACCGACCGGCCAGTCGTCCGGGCTCACTACACATGCGATGTAGCCACTCCACGCCTGCCTTTTGCATCCAAAGCGGGGCACGGCTTTTCTCGCCGGCCAAAAAGTCGATGGTCGCGCCCACGCATAATGCTACCGACGCGTGAATCTGACTGCGATGCCGATAGACCCAGCACTCCTGCTTGGGCGCGCCGAGGCCCACAATCAGCACATCAGGCTGGCACAGCGCTATGCGTCCCAGAATGAGTTCGCATTCCATTTCACTGTGCTCGAATCCCGGCGGCGGGCTGTAAACGCCAACCGTTTTGACGTTGGGCCAGCGCTCGGCCATGTTGCGGGCCGCACGACGCGCTACTCCAGGGGCTGCTCCCAGCAAAAAGACGGTCAATTCTCGATCGGCAGGTACGGCCGAAAACAGACTGGGAACCAGGTCAGATCCTGGCACTCTTTCGGGAATTGGCTGGCCAAGCAGACGAGATGCCCAGACGATCGGATGCCCGTCTGCGAGAACGAGGTCGGCCTCGTCGTAGGCACTACGCAATGCATCGTCGTCACGCAGCAAGACGGCGTGGTCGACGTTGGGCGTGACAACATACCGGCAGCCACCAGCAGGCTGATCGGTCCATTGCAACAAGCGATCTACCGCCTGATCCATGTCGAGCGCATCGATGCGAATACCGAACAACTCTCGTTGGCTATGTTGCATGGCGACGGGTCCACAAGGCAGGCGACGAAAAGGTGATATGAATATCTTGTCGCAAATGCCTGGAACTCGACGGCAGACAGCTGGTGACACAGACAAATCCGACCATCCCGCGCGTGGTTTCTGGGGGTCATGCGGGTTGTAGCGATCACTTGTCAAGAAACAACAAGCGAACAACCGATGGTTGCCCGGATCACGTTAAAACGTATCTAGAATGGTGAAAACGACTCTTTTCCTGCGTGTTCTGTACGTCTGTGACCCGTCTTCATTCGCTTAAGCCAGCCCTGATTGATGCCTATCGCTGCATAACAGCGCCATGGCGGTTGTTGTCGTGGCAAAAAGCCCAAAGGCAGGGAACCGTTCCGGTCGGCATTCTGTTTTATCATCGTGTTGCAGACGAGGATCCCAACCCCTGGACGATTTCCTGCAGTGCGTTTCGAAAGCAGATTGACTGGTTACAACGCCGATTTGAGATCGTGTCGCTTGTCGAAGCCCAGAATCGCATCCGCAGCGGTCAAAATCGCGTTCCCACATTATGCCTGACTTTTGATGATGGATACGCCGACAACGCGACCTTCGCCTTGCCGCTGTTGATCAAGCGAAAGATTCCCGTCACCTACTTTGTAACCACCGTACATGCCACCGAAGGCAAGCCGTTCGATCACGATGTTGAACTGGGTCGACCGCTGCCGCCTAATTCGATCGAAACCTTGCGGGCGTTGGCGGACGCGGGCGTGGAAATCGGAGGCCATTCACGTAATCACGCCAATCTGGGCTCGATGGATGATCCCGAACGGTTGTTCGATGAAGTTATCGTCGCGACCCGGGAAATGGAACGCCTCATCGAACGTCCAGTTCGATACTTTGCCTTTCCGTTTGGTCAGGTCGAAAACCTTAACGCAGACGTGTTTCGTCTGGCCAGGGAGCACGGTTTTGCCGGAATCTGCTCAGCCTATGGAGGATGGAACGAAATTGGCGGCGATGCCTTTCACCTGCAGCGTTTTCACGGTGACCCGGAACTTGCCAGGCTGAAGAACTGGCTGACATTCGATCCACGCAAACGCAAGGTTTGGCAGTCCGCGGTTGCCAGCCAGATGATCGATCAGGGATTGGAAACTCAGGAATCACCAAAACACGGATAACTACTTCAATGCCTGACGTCCAGCCAGCCAAATTGCCGACGGCACCAGGGTCTCGTCCGCTGCGTGTGATGTTCGTCATCACCAGTCTGGAAGTTGGTGGAGCGGAGACGTTGCTGGTTAACATGATGCGTCAATTCGATCCCGCCCGAATCCAACCGTCCGTCACATGCCTCAAGCACGCGGGCGTTTTGGGAAAGCAAATCTCCGATGATTTTTCGGTGCACAGTGAGTTAATTCGGGGAAAGTTCGATACGCGTGTTCTGGGTCGGCTGAAAAAGCTGATGCAGGGCTCCGGTATCGATGCCGTGATAACGGTTGGGGCCGGCGACAAGATGTTCTGGGGTCGCCTGGCAGCTCGGCGCGCCGGTGTTCCCGCGATTCTGTCCGCTTTGCATTCCACTGGCTGGCCCGATGGTGTCGGTCGATTGAATCGCATGTTGACCCCCGTCACCGATGCTTTCATTGCAGTTGCCGAACCACATCGAAGATACCTGATCGATCAGGAAGGCTTTCCGGGGCGCAAGGTGTTTCTGGTTCCCAATGGTGTGGACACGGAACATTTTGTCGTTGACCAGCAGGCTGCACAGAATTGGCGGCAAAGATTTGGTATTCCTGCAACCAGTCCGGTTTGTGGTATCGTTGCAGCGCTGCGACCCGAAAAGAACCACGAACTGTTTTTTGAGGTTGCCGCAGCCACGTTGCAATCGTTGCCGGATTGTCATTTCCTGGTTGTTGGAGATGGAGCGGAGCGCAATCGGCTGCAGCAACTGGCCCAGTCGATGCCGTGTGCCGATCGATTGCATCTGGCAGGTAATTCCGACGACGTTCGCGGCGCATTGTCGGCCATGGATCTGTTTGCACTAACAAGTCACAACGAAGCCAGCCCGGTTTCGATTTTGGAAGCTATGTCGGCAGGGTTACCGGTGGTGGCCCCGCGAGTTGGTTCGATTGATCAGGCCGTCCTGGATGGCCAGACTGGCTATCTGGTTGCGCCCGGTGTGCGAAGTGAATTTGTGCGTCGCTGGTGTGAGCTGCTTGCTGATCGTCAAAAAGCCCGGCAATTTGGCAGTGCCGGACGACAACATGTGGTGCGTTACGGATCATTGCATAGCATGACCGCGGGATACACGGAGTTGATCGAGACCATTTGCTGGCGAAAGATGTCGCGTCGCGCGGGCGAGGTATTGGCCACGCCCGCCACGCCCGTCCCAACTGTCATTCCCGCTACACCTTCACAACAGTAGTCGATTCGGGTCGGAATTCACGGCATCGCCAGCCAATTCCCGAATTCCGCAAAACTCGCGAACTGGTACAATGTTGTGTTGTCCTCGATTGCGATTCTGCCCATGAAAGCCGTTACGATTCCCGCGCTGGTTGCGGTTGCCAAGGTGTTTTCGGGGGCGACGCTGCGCTGGGTGGACTGCCAGCCGGATACCTGTCAACGCGTATATTTCGCTAACCATACCAGTCACCTTGACGCCCTGATCCTGTGGGCTTCGTTACCGCGTCAGATTCGGGCGATCACGCGTCCGGTGGCTGCCAAGGATTACTGGGTTCGGGGTCCCATTCGCCGTTATATGTCCGGTGTCTTTAACGCCTTGCTGATTGATCGGGAAAAAATCAAGGTTCACAATAGTCCCGTGAACATGATGATTCGCGAAATTGGCGACAAGTACTCGCTGATTGTATTTCCCGAGGGCAGTCGCAATACCGACGCCGAGATGCGGCCGTTCAAAAGCGGTTTGTTCCACCTGAGCAAGAAGCGACCAGATCTGGAATTGGTTCCGGTGTTTCTCAACAACATGAACCGCATAATGCCCAAAGGCGAATTCCTGCCGGTTCCGCTGGTTAGCTGCATTACGATTGGCCCACCCATGTGGCTGGAAACCGGGGAGACCAAGAATGATTTCCTCGAGCGTGCCCGCCACGCCATCGAAAACTTGCGTGACTTGTAATCCTGCTCCTTAATCCCCTCGGCCATACCCCTTGTTTGACTTCCGGCTACTAGATCAACCGACCATTATCCTGCTGCTGTCCAATGTGACGGTGCTGGCGGTGCTTTTTGTCGTGGGGCGTTTTCTGCGCAAGCGATCAGAGTCGGAAATTGACAAGGATGTCGTGCGGGCGTTCAGTCGTAACATGCTGTCATGGATCATCATGTGCGTCGTGTTGGCGCTGGCCCTGATGGTCAACGAATTGTTCACCGTGATCTTTTTCTGGTTTGTTTCATTCTGGGCCCAGCGCGAGTTCATTACGTTAACGCCGACCCGGCCAGGCGATCATCGCACGCTGTTCTGGGTGATCCTGATTTTTCCCATCCTGCAATACGTGCTGGTGGGAATGGCGTGGTACGAATTGTATTCGATTTTGATTCCAGTCTATGGCGTGCTGTTCGTGGCAGCGCGGATCGCTTTTGCGAACGATCAGGAGGGATATCTGGAGCGCATTGCCAAGATCCAGTTCGGTTTGCTGATTTGCGTTTACGCACTCAGTCATGCGCCGGCGTTGTTGACCTGGGAACCGTGGCAAAAGTGGGATAGTGAAGCTGGTGGACTGAGACCGTGGACCGGTGCCAAAGGTGGATTGTTGCTGTATCTCGTTGTGATTGTACAGTTCAGCGACATGGTGCACTTTGTTGTCGACCGTACGTTTGGCAAACAGGTGATCGCGCCGCGAGTGCATGAGACCAAGAGCTGGGAAGGTCTGATTGCGGCGGCTTTCGCATCCGCGGTGGTCGGAGTGCTGATCCAGTTGTTCCTGCCTGTGACACCGTTCCAGGTAATCGGATCGGGCGTCATGGCGTTGATCATTTCGGTAATGGCCAGCTCGGGCAGCATGACCATGTGGGCGATCAAGCGAGATCGGGGCATTGCCCGGCAAGGTACTCTGGTTTCCAACCGCGGTGTACTGGATCAAATTGCTTCCATCTGTTTTGCTGCCCCAATTTTCTTTCACGTCACGCGGCTGTTTCTTGGCCGGCCGACCACGGTTCCGACCGAAGAGGCTAACGAGCCGTTACAGACATACCTGTGGCAAATCACTTACTGGATTTGCTAAATGGGAAATAGCGACCAGCAAACTTCGTTGCGGGAATCCCTGCAGCAACAAGAATTTGAGTTTTCGCGCAAGACAGTCAAACAGCTCGCGAAATTTTGCGAGTTGCTGTGGGAAGCCAATCAACACGTCAACCTGACACGGCACCTCGATTATGCGACCTTCGTAGCGCGCGACCTCGTTGACGTGATGCGGTTGTCCCAATTGATTGACGAGAATCAGGAGGTGCTGGATATCGGCTCGGGGGGAGGTGTACCGGGCCTGGTACTCGCGATTGTTCGTCCGGATCTCCAAATCTCGGTATGTGAATCGGTGGGCAAGAAGGCGAAACTGCTGAAGTCCTTCGTCGATACGCTGGAATTGCCAGTCGCGGTCTTCCACGACCGAGCCGAGAATGTACTCGACGATATGAGCTTCGACTGTTGTATGGCCCGCGCCGTGGGTCCCATGTGGAAGTTGCTGACCTGGCTGAACGGGCGCTGGCTGTCGGCGCGCCGCTTGCTCGCGCTCAAAGGGCCACGTTGGGCCGAGGAAGTAAGCGAAGCCAAAACGCGAGGGTTGACGAAGGGACTGGTCATTCAACCGGTGGCACGATATCCGTTGCAATCCACTGATCCGCAGGCCGAGCAGATAGACAGCTTTATCATCCAGGTCGCACCAGCCAAATAGGGTCATGGCGCTGCAGCCACTCAGGCAATCAAGGCGTCAACGGCACTGGCCTTTTCCACACCCGTCAATTTGGCGTCCAAACCCTGGAACTTGACCGAAAAGCGTTCGTGGTCAATGCCGCACAGTTTCAAAATCGTCGCGTGCAAGTCATGCATCGTGACTGTGTCTTCGGCAACCTGGTAAGAAAAATCATCAGTTTGGCCGTAGGTGACGCCAGAGCGAATGCCGCCGCCGGCCATCCAGATACTGAAAGCCTGTATGTGGTGATCGCGTCCGCTACCCTGCCCCATCGGCGTGCGACCAAACTCTCCGCCCCAGATAACGAGCGTGTCATCCAGCATGCCAC
>JBPCVB010000257.1:0-8880 GCA_051010855.1 Pirellulaceae bacterium
GAGTGGTATTTGCCCTGTTGGGCGAAAACGGGGCCGGAAAGACAACTTCGATTCGCACGCTGTTGGGGCTGGAAACACCGACCGCCGGCTCAGCAACAGTGCTGGGCCTGGACAGTCGGCGCAAGGGCATCGAAATCCGCCGCCGCGTAGGCTATGTGCCCGAGCAACCGGCACTGTACGAGTGGATGACGGTCAGTGAAATCGGCTGGTTTACCGCCGGGTTCTATACCGAGGACTTTCTGCCGCGTTACTACGAACTGGTCAAGGAATTTGAACTGCCGCTAAAGAAGAAGATCCGCACGTTGTCCAAGGGTATGAAGGCCAAGGTCTCGTTATCCCTGGCCATGGCGCACACGCCTGAGTTGCTGATCCTCGACGAGCCCACGTCAGGACTCGACACACTGGTGCGACGCAGTTTCCTTGAGAGCATGGTCGATGTGGCGGCCGACAATCGCACGGTGTTGCTCTCCAGTCACCAGATTCCCGAAGTCGAACGCGTGGCCGACATCGTAGCCATCATGAACGAAGGCAAGTTGCTGGTCTGCGAGCCGCTGGAGCAACTCAAATCGCGGTTGGAACAATGGACCATTTCGCTGGACGCCGGCGCAAGCCAGTTGCCTGACAACGACCTGACCATTTTGATGCAGGAACAAACCGGTCGGCAGGTCAAGATCACGGTCAACCAGCCGGAAGACGAATCGCTCTGGCATTTACGTGACCATCCAGCCATCGCCGAAATTGATGTCCACGTGCCGTCGTTGGAAGAAATCTTCATCACCTACATTCGTCGCAACGAGCAACCGGATACTGCAGACGCTCCTGCCACGGAACAAATTCGCCAGGTTGATCCATGAATCGAGCGGTCTCCCAGGGCGTCGGCATGCGACGCATCGCGTGGAAAGAGTTTCGGCAACTATTGCCGATTGCTCTCGCGTTTGGAGTAACGGCGTTCGTCATATCCGTGCTGATTTCCCAAACGAATTCCACTCGTGCGGGAGAACCCTTCCATGCCTTTTTGGGCAGCCTGTGGCTGTCGCTATTTGGTGTGCTGTGTGGTTCCATCCTGTTTGCGGCTGAAAAGGAGCACCAAACTTTTGCCGGCCTGAGTTTCCTGCCGATTACCTGGGATCGAGTGCTGCTGGGCAAGTTGCTGGGAGCGGCGGGCTTTCTCCTGATCGTGCCCGCGCTGGTATTGTCGACAAACGGATTGCGATACCTGGGCGTACCGGTTCTCGAATCAACATGGCCGATGGCAGTGACGATGCTCTCCGGGACCTTGTTGTATTTCGCGATTGGCGTGTTGTATTCGATTGTCTGTCAGCGGGTACTTGTCGCCGCAGTGTTGGCCATCGCCACCGGGTCGACGATTGACGGGTACCTGCTCTGGCTCAATGCCGGTTCCGGTGCCGATTTTATGAGTCTCGAGCCTTACACCAGGTTGGTGGGCTGGAGATTTCTGTTGGCTTTCGCATGCCTGTTGATTGCCATTCCCTTGAGTCGCCGTTGGTGGCTGGGAGTAAACACCGAGTCGCGGCGTCAACGTGAGTCCGCCTCATCGAGGACGAGGCTGGCCAAAAAAACGACGAAACCGGGCGTTTGGCGCAGGCCAATTCTCCATATGCTGTGGCAATCAGTTCACCAGAATATCGTGCCCTTGCTGTTGGTCAGCGGAGTAGTCATTGTTCCGTGTACCCTGGTCGCGATAGCTTCTTCGAGACTGGACCCTCAAAACCTTCCCTTAATCGATGGAATTGGGGTGGCCGCGATGCTGACGGCCTGTTTTTTGGCAGGCGTGTTCTGCTTTGCCGGCGACCAATATCGAAACCGGTTCCGGTTTTTCGCACAACACAATGAGCGTCCACGACTGTTGTGGCTGTCCCGAAATCTGTTCTGGCTCTCAACTCTGTTCGTCGTTTGCGGTATTGGCGTGACGCTGATGCGTGTGAGCTGGACGCCGGAAAATGCGGGCTGGCCCCTCGGTGGATTTCTTCTGTTTGCGCGAGGCCCCCTCACCATGGAGGACTTCGGACACAAAACGGATTGGGTGCTCATAGTTTTGCGCACTGCCAGTTACACCAGCGGCTTGATACTGGGCGGCTTGCTGATCTACTCCATCTCACAATGGATCTCGATGATCTGCCGCAGCACGGTGGCTGCTTTGTTGATCGCAAGCGTGACCGGTCTGTTAGCACTTTTATGGACCTTCACAATGCTCATGATTGAAGCACCCTCCTGGTCCATGTGTCTGCCCGTCGCCGCGGCACTGGCTTGCGGATGGTGGTGGGCTCCTCACTGGATAACCGAACGGGCGTGGTGGAAAGGCGCCATGGCAGGGGGAGGAATTCTCGCAGCGGTTACTCTGATGACCTGTGTCGCCGTTAACCAGTATCACGGCCGCATGGTTCCCGAGACCTCCGTCGATTGGCAATGGAAACGTCAGCAAAACCCGGATGTCTACAAGAAGGCGTGGGAATTGTATACCGCCGCCATGGCCAGTCATTACCGCCGGGAAGTCATTCCTCCCGAAACGCTCGACCCAACGGATCCGAATGCACACCTAACCCAATTTGTCGACAATACTCCCGAGACTATCAAGGCATTGGGGCAGGCTGCCAACTATGTCGCCGAGCATTGGTCGGAATTCGAGGGCATCGCACCTTGGGGGAGCGAGCAACACGACCAGAGTCGCTTGCCATCCCCGCTGGAGCCGTTGGTCAATGACCAGAGCCATCACAACCTCACCATCTGGATGAAGATGGGTTCAGAATCGTGGTGGAGAATCTACAAGGAGGAGGTTGTAGAGGCCTGGAATCTCCTCGAAACCCGATTAAAAATCGATCAACAGATGGCACATTTTCATGCGACGTTCCGACACAACTGGTCGTTGCTGAGGCACATTTCCGAATGGTCGGAATTGCCAGGCGTCAACGAGACCATGTTGCAGCATGCCATCGAGATACTTGATGCGACGGAAGTTGATGTGTGGGAGAATCGCCGCCGTGAAATCGTCTGGCAGCATCAATCTGATAGCTACGCAGATTGGCATACGGGAGACTTTCGCCAGTCGTTGTTTGGGATTGCGCAGCGTTTGGTTCCTGCTGACGAAATTCGCTGGCAAAGACTTGGGCAACAGATGACGACGCTATTACTGGAACAAACCGGGGAATTGCGGACAAGAACGCTGCAGGGACAACGCGTGTTCTTCCCCTCTGATGATCCAAGGTCGTTGTCGAATTTCGTTACGCCCAACCGTTTTGACGAATTGTTCGACTGGAGTTGGCGTTCGCTTCGCGCCGGGGACCTCGGCAATCTTGCCGTCTCAAACTACCGCGTAATTCAGTCGCATTTGCGTTTTCAGGCGGCACGCCTGGCACTGCGCACCAAACTGGGCATCAAAATTTATAAGTTGCGCAAGGGTCATTTGCCTGATTCACTGGAAGATCTGGTGACGGAAGGTGTGATCGACAAGCTGCCTCTGGATCCAATTACTCAAGCGCCATTGGCGTGGTTGCCCAACGGGCTGGATCTGCCGATTTATGACCCAACTGGCCCGGCGGGTACAGATTTGTATGTTGAATCGATACCGGAACATCGCGCTGTACTGTTCGCTACGTCCGATGCCAATTTGGTCCAAAGCCGTCTGAAGGTCATCACTGAGGATCAAGTCAGTCAGGCTGTCTGGATCCATCCGGCTCGTTTGCGTTTCAGGGAACTGCCCGGTTACCGCAACGGTGGACACTACGATCCTGACCGTCCGTCATTCATTCTCGGAGTGCCTGATCAATCAGCTGCGGAGGCAGGAGAATGACCATGAGCAGGAGGAACGCTGGATGAGCAACCTCGCGGTTCAACGCATCGCCTGGAAAGAATTCCGACAGCAAATCGTGTTCTTCGCGTTGCTGGCGGCCATAGCGTTTGGCGTTCAAATGCTGGTCGTGCTGTCAAGTAACTCTCGCTGGTTTTCAGATGCGCAGGGTACCGCGCATTTTGCATTTGTCTTCGTAGGGCTATTTGCCATCCTTTACGCAGCGGCATGTGGTGCCACATTGTATGCCACGGAAAAGGAAGAACGAACATTTCAGATGTTGCAGACCTTGCCCATCAGTTCGCGTCATTTGTTGACGGGCAAACTGTCGGTAGCCATCGCCTTGTGCATGGCGTTTCTTGTGGCAGCAATACTCATTGCTACCTTGTGCGCTGCCATCGCAAATGTAGTCTTCTATTCGCGACTACCGGGCCAGCCCATGAGCTGGGCGGGCCAATTTCTCGGCACATTTGGTCTGGGCGTGGTCGAGTTCTTTGCCTGGAGCTGGCTATTTTCGCTGCTACTCAGGCGACCGCTGGTTGCTGCAATATTGGGAATTGCTGTGGCGTCAACGGTCGTCCAGATCATTACCCACGCCGTAACGGTGGGTGTCTTTGAACCCTTTACACTTGCGCCGTACGCGGGTGCAGCGGGCTACCGAGCTGCGGCCCTGGTTCCCGTCCTGCTTTTGAGTGCGTGGGTGGCTAGCCAATGGCTGCAAGACCAAAAAATCCGCGAACAGTCGACGCTGTTGGGTGGCTCTGAACCATCAACGACCGAACCAACGGTCACTTCGATCCGCCCGCGGGTCTCGCGACTGGGTATGTTCGGCCGCTTTTTGTGGCAAGCGTGCCGAACGTCGTGGCCCCTGATGCTGTTATATGCCGGCTGTATGGGTGTGCTGGTCGCACTGGGACTGGTCGCCGCCGGGCAATTCCTGATTTACTCTTTTTCGTTCGCCCTTTTGCTCGCAAGTGTCGCTGGCGCGTTTACGTTTTCATCCGACAAGATTGATCGTGGCGAACGCTTTATGGCTAATCATGGTGAGCGCCCAGTACTCTACTGGTCGGCCAACGTCATGGTTTGGCTGGGCTGGATTATCATGGTCAACGCGATCATTGTGCTGGCCTTTTTGATCTTCGCCGGAACGGCCAGCTCGGCACTGACGACCCAGGGGATCTGGGCGCTTGACCAGGTCGACCGCGATTCGGGATTCTGGAATGATGCCGGCGGGATGTTCGTCATGCTGACCTTTTCGCTATTTTTTTCGGCGGGAATGGTCCTGTGCTTCGCTGGTGGTCAACTTTGTTCGCTGCTTATTCGCAGTCGCGTTGTAGCCGGGATCGCTGCATTGTTGGTCAGTGTGCCATTGGCCAGTTGGCACGTGTTGATGATGGTCAGCGAAACGCCGCTGTGGTGGAGCGTGCTGCCTTTAATTTTGGCTTTGTCGGTTGCAGGTCTCCTGGCAACTCGACGCTGGTTGTCAAACCGGAGCAAATGGACCAGCGCCCTGCCGATCCTGCTGGTTCCCGTGGTGGTTTGGGCCGGTTTGGCAGCCGGCGTGATACGGAAGCGGCAAACCGAGATTCCTGTTTACCCATTGGATATTGCCCACTATCGCACCGACCGGGGCGAACCGGACGCCGCGATACTTAACGAGATACGCATTCGGTTTGTTGAGGCGTTTGCGATGCAAACACCACAAATCGATGACGGCGAAACGGTGCGGCGCCGCCGTATTCGCTCGCGCGCCATGTTTCCAGCCACCCGGAGTCTGTTACAAGACTATCTGGATTACCGAGCCGCCTGGCCAAACCTGAAACCTGAACAGCAAGGCCTGGGAATCCAGCCAGGTGGAAAACAGCTTCTGGGGACATATGAGTCCCCCTCGTTTTGGCAATTCATGAGCGATGATAACCGTGCGGATTGGCAGCAATGGTCCAAAGCACGTCTCGGAATAGACGGCTTCGCCTGGCAATTCGAACTGGCTCAACAATTCGTGCTTAGACGAGGTGTACGCATTGAGGAACTAAAAGAGGCCATCCAGTTCGCTGCCGACAACATGGAACACATCGAACGGATGGAACCGGCATTTGAAGGAAAAAAAATTCCGCGAGATCAGCCGGTACCGCCACTGCCTGTCCTGATAGCAGATTCGAGCGACTTGCTGCTGCTCGATTTTTACGCGGCACTAATGCGTGATGACTGCGGGGCCGCCTGGAAAACTCTGCAATCGTACGCCAAGTACAAAAAGATTCACGCTACGATTTATGCTCACGAAAACTGGCGTTTCCGGTCATTTGAGCACTACGAGCGCTGGTTGCGGTGCCCAAATCTTGACGCAGAAATGTTGCGTGAGGCGCTCGCGTTTGTGCGCAGCGATTGGACGTTGTCGGTTGATCGTACCCGTCAGGCCGAAAAGCAGTACCTGGATGCGACCCAGCAAATCCAGTCGGGGATCTGGGATTCGGGGCGTATGGGTTGGGTTCGCCACGCCAGAATCAAGCATCAATTGATCAACCTGTTCCCGTGGGAACGCGTGCGTTCGCAGCAGTTGGTCGATCTGTGGAGCACGTGGTACGTGGAAGTGCTACGTAGCCGGAAGCAGGCAGAAGAAACCAGATTTTACCGGTCGGCCGCCCGGCTCTGGACTGACAAGATCGGCGAAAAGTACGGGCCAAACAGTTCTGTCTCTCGCAGCCCACGGTTTGGTCTCTGGGTGGACAACACGATCCTGCCTCCCGTGAGCGGCATGTTTAACTACCTGATCGAACAGGGGCGTGAAGGCAAAAGACGGTGGTATAGCCGCAATGAATCACTTCGCCTGACACAAACCAAACGCGACATGTTGATCCTGAAAATGGCCGTGATGCTCTGGCAACTGGAGAAAGATGAAATGCCGACGGACCTTGCGGAGGTCGTCAAGGAATATGACCTGGTCGATGTATTTTTGCCGCCTCGAATTATCTATGCTCATACGCCTGAAGCAATCTACAAACTGTACGTGATGCTGCCGGAAACAGGCTCGGGAGATCGCTACATCGTAAACGCCGAAAACGCTCACATACCGCTTGCGACCAGTCGCGGGATGCCCAGTCCTGTTTCTGTCGGAGACGGCGGCATGCTGCATGTACCGCGATTATCGTCAGTCAACGCAACCGAACAGCCCGGTGATGACTAATTTGCCGCAGCGGGTGCCAATGCTGGTTTCTAGATGCTGATCTTTCGATCACGGCCCACCACCGGCCAACGGTCAACGAGCTTGCCGTCGTCAATCACGTGAGCGATCTGATGCAAGGCACTGGTGGGGCAGACGTGACGGGGCAGTGCCACCAGATGATCGCCGGGTGAAAACTCCGACGCCCGATCCGTTTCGATCACCAAATGTTCTTCCGTGTGATTGACTTCTTTCGCGTCGGGCAACTCGGGCAAATAAACACGATTGCCGGCGGGCTGGTCCGGTGAAATCGACTTGTGACCGCAATCCAGCGTTAAATGGCCGGGCCGGTTACAACTGACCACTCGCGTCAACACTCCGGCGGCCGGTTGCAAATCGAGATCCGGAAAATTTTCCAGATAGCCGATGTCATACAGCGTTGTAGTCCCGGGCGTCAGTTCCAGATTGGGTTCGCCGAAATCGGCCAGAATGGGAAACGATCCCGTTCCTGCCACAACCACCTTGGGCACCGGCAACCCTTCCATCAACAAATTGTCACGTAGCTGCGTCAGCGGCAACCACGCGTTTTCAATCGCCGTCCGCCGTTCGCCTGGATCGCTTTGCCGGTGATGCCCGTCGTACCAGTGCAAACCATCAGACTCGACGCCCGGCATCGAACAAATCATTTCGTAAAGCCGCATAGCCGCTTCGCCCGCCGCAATCCCCGTACGGCCCATGCCCGAATCGACATCCATCAGCACATGAGCGGTCTTGCCAGCGGCGGACAGAGCTTGCGACAGCTCGTTCAGGGCGTCCGGATGATCAACCAGAGTGGCGAACTTTTTGTCCGGGTATTTGTCTATCAGGTTCACGAAACGCCCGATATTCGGTCCCACCATTTGATAGGCGATCAAAATGTCCCTGGCACCGGCCTCGCACAACATTTCTGCTTCCGCGATCGTCGCGCATTTGTGCTTGCGTATGCCCAGGGACTCCATCATGCCGATGATGCCCGGCATCTTGTGAGTCTTGCAGTGCGGTCGCAGATTCTCCGCGCCGCCCGCAATCCGGATCATCTCGTTCAAGTTGCCTTCGACCAGCTTGCGAAACACCACCAGTCCCGGTGAAAAAATCTCACTGGCGTCCGTGATGGTGTAGTGGGCCGGGTCGAGTTTGATTTGTGTGGGTGTGGTCATTTAGTTTGATGTCGTGTTTGGGGTTAGCCACCTCTCCCTCGGGGAGAGGTCGCCGCGTAGCGGCGGGTGAGGGCCGACATTGCCTACGCCCTCATCCGGCCTTCGGCCACCTTCTCCCAAAGGGAGAAGGCCTGAATTGCCGTCCTGTGGAAATTCCAACCGCCATGGGAACTTAACCCGTTTCCGATACAATTTCAGTTTCTCATTTCCTGCTGAATCAGCAATGACCGAAACAAAAACCGACCAAAGAAAAATACTCGTCACGGCGGCCTTACCGTATGCCAATGGCCCAATCCATCTCGGGCATATGGTTGAACATGTGCAAACCGATATCTGGGTACGGTTTCAGCGTCTGCGTGGCCACAATTGTGTTTTCATGTGGGCCGATGACACACACGGCACGGCGATCATGAAAAGTGCTCGCTCGGCCGGCATTTCGGAAGAAGAATTCATTGATCGCATGAGTCAGGAACACCAGCGTGATTTCCATGACTTTTCGATCAGCTATGACCACTACGGCAGTACGCATAGCGAAGCAAATCGGGAAATTGCCACCGAAATCTGGTCGGCATTTCAACAGCAAGGGCTGATCGACCAGCGCAAGGTTGTGGAGTTGTTTGATCCCGATACCGGCGAAGGCTTGCCCGACCGGTTCGTCAAAGGCACGTGCCCCAATTGCAAATCTCCGGACCAATATGGAGACAACTGCGACAAGTGTGGCG
>JBPCVB010000258.1:0-5833 GCA_051010855.1 Pirellulaceae bacterium
GTGATTAACACTGCAGATTTGTGTCCGTTAAGTCACATCGGCCATCAAAACTCTGCATTGCCCGGTGTGCGGGGGAAGGGAATCACATCCCGGATGTTGCCCATGCCGGTGATGAACTGCACGACGCGTTCGAGGCCCAGGCCGAATCCGGAATGCGGAACGGTGCCAAAGCGACGCAGGTCCAGGTACCACCAATATTCTTCTTCGCTCAATTCCTGTTCAGCCATCCGCGACTTCAGGATATCCAGGCGGTGTTCACGCTGGCTGCCGCCAATGATCTCGCCGATCTGCGGTACCAGCACATCCATGCCACGCACCGTTTTGCCATCGTCATTGCAGTACATGTAGAACGGTTTGAAACTGCGTGGATAGTCATACAGGATGACGGGCGATTTGAAATGTTGCTCGGTCAGGTATCGTTCGTGTTCCGATTGCAGGTCGGAACCCCAAACTGGCTGGAATTCAAACTTCGCCCCGCTGCTCTGCAAGATCTCAATGGCTTCGGTGTATGGCACACGCTTGAACTCGCTGTCGACAATCCGCGCCAACACGTCGCCGATCGGTTCGACATCCGAGTCCTTGTCCCAAGGCCGATCGGAAAAGAACTTCATGTCTTCTGCGCATCGCGCCAATGCATCGCGAAACATGCGTTTGAGGAATCGTTCTGCCAGATCCATGTTGTCGGGAAGTTCGTAAAAGGCCATTTCCGGCTCGATCATCCAGAACTCGGCCAGATGCCGCGACGTGTTGGAATTCTCGGCGCGAAACGTAGGGCCAAAGGTATAGACCTTGCCCAGGGCACAGGCGTAAGTTTCCGCTTCCAGTTGCCCACTGACGGTCAGAAAGGCCGGCCGGTCGAAGAAATCGAAGCCGTAGTTCAGTTTTTCGATCTTGTTTTTGCCAACGTGATCCAGGTCCATGGTCGTGACCTGAAACATCTCGCCGGCGCCCTCGCAATCACTGGTCGTGATGATGGGAGTATGCACGTACAGGAAGCCTTCTTCCTGAAAGAACTGGTGGATCGAATAGCAGATCGAGTTGCGGACGCGGGCCACTGCGCCAATGGTGTTGGTGCGGGGACGCAGGTGAGCCCACTCACGGAGCTTCTCCAGCGAGTGGCGTTTTTTTTGCAAAGGGTATTCGTCCGGATCGGCGCCGCCCAGCAACTCGACGGACTCGGCAAGAATCTCAGTCGATTGGCCACGGCCTCCCGATTCCTTGACTTCGCCAACCACCTGAATACTACAGCCAGCCGTTAACGACTTGATGATCGATTCGTAGTTCTCCAGATCCGCCGGTGCGATGACCTGAATGTTGCCGAGGCAGGAGCCGTCGTTGACTTCGATGAAACTGAAACCTGCTTTCGAGTCGCGACGCGTGCGTACCCAGCCCATCAGTCGAATCTTTTGACCGATTGCCTCGGCATCACGGGCCTGTTTCACGTCGATTTTGGCAGGGCTGGTATCGGTGGCTTCCATCAAGATTCTCTGCGAAAAAAAGGATTATTTTGGCTGGCCAGACAAGCAGATCAGACTTTGGGGCTGCAATTCTGACGTTACGAGGCGATTCCGAACTCAAATATAGGGGTTTCAACCATGAAAAACATGGTGGCCCCCCAGGCACCATTTGAATTTACTGACCTTTCTATTACATTTTGGTTCATCTATATCGTCATCCAACTTTTCCGACGGTAGATGTTCTTCCCTTGTCTCATAAATACCGCTCCTAACTGCTCCCCTGGTCGAGGTCCGTGTGAACCACTACCCCCCCTCCTCTGCGCGCTACCGATCCGTCTGTACTGAAACGAATACCAACCTGCACTTCGAGTCGCTGGAGCCACGCAATCTCCTCGCGGCCGACATTGGCGGTTTGTCTTACGCCCCGACGATCGGGGACGGGCTGATTCAACATCTCTCCGAATCTGTCCCCGTTGATCAACAGATGGACTTGCTTCGTCTGCAGACGGGCATGCAGGAGAATGAAAGCTACGAATTAATCAAGGTTGAAACCGACGAACTCGGTTTTACGCACCATCGGTACCAGCAATACCTCAACGACCATGCGGTGCAAGGCGGTGTCTACACAGTACACAGCCGTGATGGTGAAGTTGTCCTTCTTAGCGGCGACTACATTGAAGTCGATGCCGCAGCGTCGTGGGCGACGATCACGGAATCCGAAGCGTTGAAATCGGCAGTGGAACATATCGGTGCCACTACCTATCTGTGGCAGGACGAATCGGCACAGGCGAGCTTCCATTTGCATGGGCACGAAGGCGATCATGAGCACCACGACCTGGACCAGGACCATCATCACCATTATGACGGGCTTCACATTGGGTTGCCTGAGGGGGAACTGGTCTATGTCAGCTCGTTCGGTAGCGAGGGGAATCCGTCACGATACGAATTGGCCTGGCAATTCGATATCTACGCGACGGCACCACTGTCGCGAGCCAATGTTTTTGTGGATGCGCTGTCCGGAGAGGTTATCCAGTCGCACGATCTGATTCACCATGCCGACGTCCCGGCCACCGGGGTCAGTTTGTATAACGGGACCGTTGATATCACTGCGGATGATTTTGGCAACCAGTATCGCCTGCTGCAGGTCACCGACGGCGTTTATACGTACAATATGAACAACGGGTTCGATTACAATGCAGCCACGCCTTACAGCAATCCAACCGACCACTTTTCGGATCCCAATTTGCATACCGGAGTCCAGGCTCACTATTCGGCCGAGCAGTCAACCCGTTATTTTCGGGACATACATGGTCGAAACGGTTACGACGACAATGGCACATTTACCCTTGCGTACGCCGAAACCGGCGTGGGTTATGTCAATGCGTATTGGGATGGCATTCGCCTGACATTGGGCGATGGGGACGGCGGCACCTTTAATCCGCTGGTGAATCTGGACATTGTCGGACACGAGTTAGCTCATGGTGTCACCCAAAACTCGGCCAACTTGATCTATTCCTATGAGTCCGGTGCGCTGAATGAGTCGTTCTCGGATATTTTTGGTGAAGCCATCGAGTATTACGCTACCGGAACCAAGGACTGGTTCAGCGGTACCGGCGTCCTCATAGGCGGTGGAGGCATTCGCAGCCTGGCAAATCCCAATGTTTATGGTGATCCGGATACTTATCTGGGCACCAACTGGTGGTATAGCCCGAACGACAACGGTGGCGTGCACACCAATTCGGGTGTGCAGAATCACTGGTTTTATTTGTTGTCTGATGGCGGCACGGGGACCAACGACAACGGCGACGCATTCAATGTGCCAGGTATCGGTATCGAAGATGCCGCCGATATTGCCTATCGCAACCTGACAGTCTATCTGACTCCTCTTTCGCAACATCTGGAAGCTCGCGCAGGCTCACTGCAAGCCGCCACTGATCTGTTTGGATTCGATTCTCCCCAGTACCTGTCTACGCTTGAGGCCTGGAATGCCGTTGGTGTCTACGGTGAGGAATTGCATCTGGTTCCCGAGATGGTCCAGTCGCTGGGAACGTTGATTTACGTAGATTCAGCAAGCAGTGACGTTCTTTTTGATGGCGATATCGACTCAGCTACGCTGGAACTGGATGCCGGCCAGACGATTGCCTTACGCGCCACGACTACCGGCGGATCACTGATTCCGCATATCGAATTACAGGATCCCGCCGGCAACGTCATTGGCACGGCCAGTGCCGTCAACGGGATGGCAACTATGCAGGCCGTCAGTGTCTCCCAGTCAGGCACCTACACAATCAATGTCACGGGACTCTCGAGCACCGTTGGTGGCTTTGATATGGATCTTTACCTCAATGCCAACTTTGAAATGGAAATGGGCATTGGCACCGATAACAACACCATGGCCAACGCCGAAAACATCGACAGCTCGGCGCTTGTGCTGCCCGGTGGAATCGGTGCCGATCGCCTTGGCCTGGTGGGTTACCTGGGTGTCAGCCAGGACTTTAAGGGCGGTGATGATTTTGAATCGGGTTCACTGGGTGCCCAGTGGATCTATTCCAATTCATCGCTGCCGACCGGCGCAATTGATATCTGGGGTGGTCCAGGAACAGCCGAAGGCGATTACGCCATGATCATGCACGTTGGGGAATTCGGGGTCTACAATCTGAATGAGGCGATTCTGCAAGTTGACTTGTCGGGAGAAACCAGCCCGATCCTTTCGTTCTGGTATGCCCAGTGGGTTGAGGATGCGCATTACCTGCCGCCGACCGGGTCCTACACCGGCAGTCTTAACGCCGACGGTGTTTCGGTCAGTGACGACGGCATCACCTGGTGGCCAATCCTCGACGATGTCCTCGACACACCCTACGAAACCTGGAAATATACTAAATTTGACCTTGAGTCGTTCGCGGCCACACGGGGTATCACTTTTGGATCAAACTTTCAGGTTAAATTCCAGCAGTACGACGACTATTGGATCTACTCCGACGGCATTGGCTACGACGACATTCGCGTTTATGTCGAGGTACCCAGTGAAGACTGGTACTCGTTTACCCTCGACGCCGGTGAAACTACGTCCTTGTCGGCTTCCAGGATCCTGGGCGCGGATGACGTGCTCGTCGAGCTGTACGATTCAGGTGGCAATTTGCTGCAAGCCGGCGTCGACACCGATCCGGGTGTTAATGCGATTGCCAGCTATACCAATAACGGCAACACCGGAATGTTCTACGCACGCGTTGTCGGGACGACCGATGAATACGGACTGGTTGTGACTCGGGGCGCCGCGTTTGATGTGGAAAACAATGAGCTGAATCCGCAGAACATTACCAATGTCGACGGCGTGCTGGGGTCGGTTTTCAAATATCGCAGTGTGGCCGCGGATCCGGACAGCTGGCCTCATGGCTGGATTCTGGACAACCGGTTTGATGGCGTCACGTTGTCCAACAATGTGACCGGAGGCAGCATCTGGGCTGCTGACACTCATGAAATCTTTTATCCGCCTACCGGTGAAAATGTATTTGCTCCGGCTTTCGGCGCCTCAGACGGGTTCCGCGAGTTTGATAACGAATTGCGGGTAGACTTTGATGAACTGCAAAGCTTCGTTTCGATCGATGTGGGTTCAGACGACGATGAAGACATCGGGTGGTTGCGAGCCTACGATTCAAACAATGTGTTATTGGAAGAAGTGATTAGCGGTGGCGTGCCGTTTGACGGATTCCAGACCATATCCATTGACCGCGTTCAGCGCGATATTGCCTACGTCGTCGCTGCCGGTTACGACTTCCACATCACGCCGCTGGATAACCTGCAATACACCGACTACGTGGTGGATATCGATCGCTATACCGTTTCCGCAGTTAGCGGCCAGGAATTGAGCTTTGCCGGAATGCTGCCCGGCTATGGTCCGCATTTGTTCTACAACGGTCTCGACCAGCCTGGCGGTAGCGAGTTGCGTATTGATCTGCTGGATCCGCAAGGTAACCCTGTGGCCAGCGGTAGTGATATTGTCACTCACACCGCTACACAAACAGGCAACTACATGCTGGAATTGTATTCCAACACCGGCAGAGGCGAGTATTACCTCACACAAAACGGTTCGGCTGCCCAGACGCTGGCTTTTGATTTTGGTCCCGTCGGTTCGCCCGTGGCCGCCGATTTTATTGGCGTCAATGATGACGCTTACGATCCGGTCGCTGGATTTGGCTGGGGGACACAGCGTGGTTACCAGAGTCTGCTACGTACGCGTGGAAATGACTTGACCGGTGATGGAATCAGTGCAGTCCGCGCAGACTTTGCCGTCGACCTTGCCAATGGCAATTACGAAGTCGATGTCCATATCGGTTTTGCCCTGCACGTCGACGACATCAACGTCATCATCGAAGGTG
>JBPCVB010000259.1:0-6087 GCA_051010855.1 Pirellulaceae bacterium
ACTCGGCGCTGAACGCTTTCTCCGCAGCCGCCGTTTCGTGATTTCCAACTGCGACCGCGAACCGTGACGCCTGTCAGGTGTCGGGAGAGCGAGGCTCTACCGGCGCGCCGGTAAGCCGCATTAGTCACTTCTGGAGGCGTCGACCATTTCCGGCTCCGAAAAACACATTGCGATCTTTGGCGACACGCACGGACATCTGCGATTGATGTTTCAGCTTTGTCGCCTGTGGCAACTGAATAATGGCGTTCATCTGGACGGAATTTTGCAGGCGGGTGATCTGGGTTTTTTCCCGGACATTTCGAAGTTGGACAAGGCCACGAAACGATTCGCCCGATCGGACCCGGAAGAACTGGGCTTCGCCGAATACTTTGCGATTCCGCAACCAGCCAGCAGCGACGAATTGCTGGAGCGAACGCTCAACGGCGATCCCGACTCATTGGACACGATTCGCTGTAACGTCGTGTTCTGTCACGGGAACCATGAGGACTTCCAGGAACTGGATTCCATCACACACGGTTCTGCGTTTTCACCGGTCGACAAGTTCAACCGATTGTGGTTTTTGCGCAGCGGCGAAACGACTGAAGTAGCAGGCGTCACGGTCGCGGCGCTGGGCGGCGCGCCCGAAGCTGAATCGGTTGACAAGAATGACGAGTCCGTGTTGGGACCAAACGTCAGTTATCGGGCCGTGCAGCGTTTGCGAAAAAACACTTGCGACATCTTGCTGGCCCATGGCGCTCCGATTGGTTTAGGCGGCGATTCCGATCGCTTTGGATCACGACTGTTGCGACAGGTCATCGAAACGGTTCAGCCATCGTTCAACTTCTACGCGCATCACACCAAACCGATTCCAGCGGGTGACATCGGCCGAACACGCTGTGTCTGGCTGGGCGATACCCGCCTTGTGTGAACGCCCGATGGTCAAAACAACGGTCAGGTCGAGGCCGGTTGCATGGCGATGCTTCGATGGCGCAACGACACCGATCACGACCTCGCCATCGTTGATGACGATTGGTTTCGTCAGGTTACCGGATTTACATGGCGGCATTTCTGAACGGCTGAACGGCCACGCCGGCGCGATAAAATCGCGCATTCCGGACTGAATGCACTGGTTCAGCGGCTGCAAAACGTACTGTCGCCGCAGACTGGCCACCAAATCGTTCGCAATCGAGGTGTTTCCACCTATAAATTGTGGATTTTTCCGATGATCGCCTGATTGCGTCGATCACACAAAAATCGCCCACAAATCACGGGTTTTGCGTCAAACACCACACCCCAGCTTAATTGCCTCGACCGATTTTCATGGACTGTTTTTGAAAACATCGGCGTATTTTCTGTGTTTTTGCGTCTCAGGAAATAGAATGGATCTTCCTCTCCGTTAAATGGTTTGGCCGAAGAGAACCCGATTCGGTCAATTGATCCCCCCGACCATTTCAGATTCAATGGCACTTGCTTGTGACCCATACAAGAATCGTACAGATTGTTGCGGCTGACCAGGGTCTTGCCAGTACCTTGTCAGCAGCAGTTTCCACCATTAAAGGATGTGTCGCTCGCACCTCAGCTGGTTGGCCGAACGACGATTTCAGAGAACGGCAACAGGGCCTGGATACCTTTTTGATGGTTGTCCATGTCAACCAGCATTCGCCGGAATCGGTAGCTTCCACGCTGGAAGGGCTCACGAAAATCAGCGGGCAATATCCCAAGGTGATTATCGTTACCGACTCGACAAACGCGGAATCCGATTCGATCCTGATGCATGAGAAATTCATGCATGGCTCGGTACTGGAAATCATGGAGAGTCCCATCAATCTGCAACGCCTGCGTTATCTGATTGATTCCAGTGGTATCGAGTATAGTTTTTGGCGCAAAAAGCAGAATAAATTGGGGCACCGGGAAGACCCGTTGTGCGTGGTGCAAAAACGGATGCGCAAGGTCGCACCGGTAGAAACCAACATCTTGCTTACCGGGGAAACCGGAGTGGGCAAAACGTACTGGGCTGAGTGGATTCATCGCCAGTCGCCGCGCGGCAAGAAGCCGTTTGTTGTTGTCAACTGCGGAAATTTCTCACCTGCGCTGGTGGAAAGCCAGTTATTTGGTCATGCTCGCGGAGCATTTACCGGCGCAGACAAGAAACAGGTGGGTCGATTTGAATTTGCCGCAGGTGGCACGATATTTCTTGATGAGATTGACGCTTTGCCTCTGGAAGTGCAGTCCAAGTTGTTGCGAGTAGTCGAGAATCGCGAATTTCGTCCGCTGGGAGAAAACAAAACCGTGCCCCTGAAAGCGCGGATCATCTCGGCCACCAACCGTAATCTGGACGAACTGGTTGCCAGGCAGGAATTTCGGGCCGATCTGGTCTATCGACTGAACGCGTACGAAATCCACATACCCGCTTTGCGTAACCGCACGTCGCAAATCTGCACGTTTTGCAGGTTTTTTGCCGATGAGTTCGCACGCAAGAACGACCGCAAATCCATCCGATTCGACGACGGGGTAATTGAGTTGCTGGAATTGTATTCATGGCCCGGCAATTTGCGGCAGTTGAGAAATTGTATGGAGCATGCTGCCATCGACACCGAAGACGGTGTGGTGCGCATCGAGAATCTGCCGCCCAAGATTTTGCAGGCCGTCAAGTTACAGTATCAATCCCCGGCCTCCGCCAAGCTGGGTGGCAGTCTCAGCAACGTGGAATGTTCTCCCGAGTCTTTGCTCGATTGGTCGGTCTTCAAGGAGGTTCGCAAGCTGGTCAATGCGCTGGAAAAACATGATTACAATCGCAGCAAGACGGCTGAAGAGCTGGGGGTCAGTCGAATGACCGTCTACAACATGCTCAAGCGACATCACCTCGGTTGAACTCGCTGGCCAGTCTATCTCGGACTTCGTGACAGGGCACTTCGGTGCACCTTCCGGCATCCGCTCCAGTACCTGCTTCGCCTGGCAGAAGTTGCGTAACGATCCGCGGCGATGACGCGCGGCGATCCAAAGTGTCAAAAGTGTAAAGGTGGTGTAAAGCAGTCGGCCTGGCACATTAGTCAATTTCTTATGCACCCTGGGTGTTTGCGCGTGAAACGATCAACGAAGAACTTCAACTCGTGCAAAAAAGGTTCAGGCAATAATCCCTGCTAATTCCCTGACAACGTCGGCAGGGAGACCCGTGGCCAGGTTTTCCTGGTCAGGAAACTCACTGATTGGCACGACAGGTGCTATTTCGGTTGTTCGGGGATGTCAGGCCGGTATCGTGGGCTTGTCATCAAGCTTTTGTTTTTTTCTTATGAGGAGACAGCCCATGTCCAAGCTGATTAAGGGTTTCAATCGTTTTGTGCGTGAAGAAGACGCACCAACCATGGTCGAATACGGCCTGCTGGTTGTAGTCATTGCGTTGGTAGTTGTGGTAGCAGCCGCAACGCTGGGTACCACCATTAGTGGATGGTTTGGAACGGCAGGTTCTTACTCACCTCCGTAAGCCTGGCATATCGGTTATTGGCCTGGCTTCGTGCCAGGCCAGTTTTTTTTTATCGTTTTGCGAGCCGGTGTTGTCATGCACGGATTGAAATCAATGCTGCAGACTTTTCTGCGTCAGGAGGACGCGCCCACTTTCCTTGAATACGGGTTGCTCGTAATCGTGATTGCATTGGTTGTTGTTTCAGCAGCCGTTTTCTTTGGCACCTCAGTCGCGCAGTTTTTTACCGACGCCAATAATGCGGTGCCATAGTACTGCAAAAAATGCGGCGCGGTCGGCGAAGGGTTAATGAAATGAATGGATTGTTGCCACTGATTGTCGTTGGAATTGGTGTTGCGGTCGCTTCGGTTACGGACGTGTGCCGTTTCAAGGTGTATAACGCACTTACGTTTCCGGTGTTTTTTGGTGGCGTGGCGTACGGCGCGATTCAGGGCGGCTGGCCCGGCTTGGGATTCGCGCTGGCGGGCGCTTTTGCCGGCTTTGGCATCCTGCTGGTGCCTTATTTGATGGGTGGATTGGGTGCTGGCGATGTCAAGTTTGTCATGGCCATGGGCACGTGGATCGGCGCAGCGTTTCTGCTGCCCGCCATTCTGGTTGGTTGCCTCGTTGTATTTGTTTATTACTTCCTGTTTATTGCCCGCCGGCACGGATTTTCTGGCGTGGTGGAAAATGTCCGTCTAATGGTCATGCGGTTGAGCTGCTTCGGCAGGAATCTGGCACTAAATGACCAATATGAATCGGTTCAGTCCGCGTCTCGTTCGGGGGAAAGTGACAATCATGGACGGTTGATTCCTTTTAGCGCAACGATGTCCGTGGGCATTTTGATCGTAATTATTATTGAGAAATTACTTGTATAGGTAACTGCATCAATTCGGTACGTGCCAAATTGAGCTATTCCGAACGTCGAGGTGATTATGAGCGTGCGAACAATTATTGTGGGACTTCTGGCTGCGGTTTGCGGAATTTGTGCCACAGTTGGAGTGATGACACTAAATCAGAAGGCACCAGCCAGGATCGCGCGAACAACCGTGCTGGTCGCCAAGTCAGACCTCGACATGGGACAGCAAATAGCTCCCAATTTCGTTACCGCCATCGAATGGAATTCCGACACGTTGCCGCCAGGGGCCGTGAGCAATCTGGACGACGTGACCGACAAGTACTGCAACACATCGATTGCGGCCGGCGAGGTGATCCTGGCTTCACGAATCGGTGATGAGCCTACGACATTGCTGCCTGCACCTGGTCTACGCGCCTACGCCATTGAGGCCATCTCCGCGTCCACCAATGTGGGACGCAACCTGGTACCGGGGAATCGTGTCGACATTATTTGGCAAACCAGCAACAAGCTAAAGAATAACGTTGACCCGATTTCCGTCCGTCTGCTGCAAAACGTCAAGATCCTGGCGGTGGGTCAGGTACACGGGGAGATGGATAACAACCAGAAATCCATCACATTGGAAGTCGAACCGACCATGGATGAAAACCTGGCGTTTGCACAGGCTTTCGGAAAACTCACTTTGTCGCTCCGCAACCCGGGAGACAACGAGGGTGTCGTGCCGGTTCAAACAGTCAACTTCAAGGATCTTCTGGACCGCATGGAAATCGCGGCTCGGGAACTCGAACAGCCGGCAGAGCCACCGGCGTGGCAAGGGTTGCTGGAGAAAATGGGAAATCGAATCGCTTCCCTGGAAGACCAGCTCACGGCACCTCCGGAACCGGAAGAAGCCGCTGAACGCGACACCCTGATACGCATTCCCCGCGGCATGCGCGCCATAACGATCCAGACTCCGAACGAGTCCACGGGCCTGGCGGGTTTGCTGGAACCGGGTGATCGCGTTGATTTGCAGCTGACGCTGTCCAACAAGCCCAACTCCACGCTGATCCCTCAATTAAATCGCTCCGATTCGCCTTTCCATGTTCCTTCGGAAACCCTCATCGAAAACATCGAGGTACTGGCAGTTGATTCCAATATCTACAGCCTCAGTGGCGATGGCGAAAAGAAGATGTCGCGTTCGGTAACCCTGATCGTACTGGACGAGATGATTCATGACATCGCCGAGGCCAGCCAGATCGGAACCCTCACGCTGACGTTACGCGGTTTGGCAGACGCCGAAAACGGACCGCCACGCATGGTCCTGAGTGTTGACGAGTACATTGCCCGACACATGGCTGTCGTCGAAGAGCCGGTCACCGAGGTCAGCGTGACAATGCCAGACGTCAAGATTCGCACGATGCGCGGACCTGCGACTCAGGAGATTCCATTCACCACCAGACCCGCTGGAGATGACTTGGCTGGAAACAACAAGCAATAGCGATTTAGCTTAATCAGTCAAGGAACAGGAACGGAAATCGGGACACGTCGCCATGCTTTGGAAACACAAAAAATCGTCGAAAAAGCAGCCGGGACGGTTCGACCAGTATCACGGTGATTTGGCCGAAGCTCTTGACGGCGAACAAGCTCTCGAACATGTAGACGCCCCGGACGAGGCTGCTCCCGGTGCAGTACCGGAATTGGCGGAGAATGCTGCAGATTCGCCTCGCGCCCATGACGACGACAACGATCCGGACCGGCAAACCGCAAAAGACGGTGATAACCTGCCGGAGGATGAAGCCCAGTATCTCAAGGACGA
>JBPCVB010000260.1:0-3984 GCA_051010855.1 Pirellulaceae bacterium
GTTTCGGGTTCATGACCGTCAGCGCGAGAGGCGCCCCGGGAGGATTTTTTTCGTGTGGCCATGGAGCAGCAGAGGAAGGGGCGGTGTATCTGGGATTCGATGCACCATTAATGCCCCATAGCCCCGATTAGGCAAGGACTTGGCTGGAAACTTTCTGGAAGACTCGACAGCGTGAGGGAGGTTTCCGGGGGTCGCGGGTCGATTGCGAGCACGAGCACGAGCACGCAAGACAAGGACGGAGACAAAGACAAAGACAAGGGCAAGACGAGGATGGAGGCAAGGAACGAGGGCACGTTCTACGGATGGGAGCCGTTGGCGGCGGCCTTGCGGCCCTGATAAATCCGTTCCTGAATCCGGGCCAGAATCGTTTGTTCCAGCGAAATATCGCGTCCCATAGGTATCCAGCCGCGATTGGGCACCGTCAACTGCGCATCGTATCGATCAATGTCGAGCGAATTGTCATGACGCAGATCGCCGGTGGTGACAGTCGAGTGTTGGGGCTCGTCCAGATCTTCCAGTTCCTTGTACACAGCGACGTCGATCAGGTACTGGTCGCCGCGAGGAATCACGCGGACCCGCGCCCAGCGACGAACGGTCTGCAACGATGCATGAGCCCGTTCGAAACCTGGCGTCGAGTCAAATCGCCAGGGCTCAAGGATGGTTGCGCCGACACGTGGTTCAGTGTCAATCCAGCCTTCGGTAATGATATTGTCAGTCAGGCGAATTCGCTGCTCACGCAAGATGCGAAAGTAGTCATCGATTTCGTCGGATACTTCATCCATTACGAACTCGCGCGGCACCATCGGTACCGCCAATGGATTGGGGATCGCGTTGGGAGCCAGCCCCTGGGCCACCGGCTTCCAGCCTCCCAGCGACACGTGCCGGCACGACGTGCAACTGGCAAGCAGCAAGGCGAGGGCGATCAATATCGGCAGGCGTGACATCAAATTTGGCAGCAGCGAAAGGGCCGGAAAAAAATTGCGGCACAGTCTTTCGCATTCAGGTCGATCGCTCAAGGTCAGTTAAACCGGCTGCTAGCGAACGATGTTATGCGCCAAACTTGGTCATGCGACGCGCGTTGGCCAAAGCGAGACTCATCAGGTATTTGGCCTCGAACTGTCCCAATTCGCCGGTACGACAATTCGATTCCGAAAAACTCGTATGGCTGTCCGTGCGGCAACAGTCCGACACCAGCAACGTTGGTACCGCGTGCCAGCTATGCGATGACATATAGGCAGGGGTGCTATGGTCGCCGGTGACGATCAGCACGTCGGGGTTGAGTTTATTGACTCGCGGCATAACGTTGTCCAGCTGCTCGATTCGCTTGACCTTGGCGTCAAAGTTGCCGTCTTCGCCGGTGCTGTCGGTGTATTTGAAGTGAATAAAGAAGAAGTCGTAGTCGTTCCAGTGCTGAGCGAGCAAGTCAATTTGCTCGTCCAATGTTTTCGGTTCGCCGACGATGGTCATGCCAACCAGAGCAGCCAGACCCCTGTACATCGGATATACGGCAATCGCGGCGGCCCGCAAACCGTACACTTCATCGTAGGAAGGCAGGGCGGGGCGAGCGGCAAAACCACGCATGGTCATCCCGTTGGCTGCAGGCTGGTCGGCCAGCTTTTGCCGCGCTTGCTCGACGAATTCCGTGGCCAGGCGTGCGGTCTTTTGTGACGGTTCGTCGCGGCCTGTTACTGGCAACGGCGGCACGCCCGTTTGTTGAGGATCAGTGTCATCGACCTGGCCGCCCAGCCCCGTTGTGCGAAGTACTACGACAAAACGATGCTCCTTAACGGGACGCACAAAAACTTCGCCTTCGGACAACTGGATCGTGTCCAGCAATTCGGCCAGCGGAAAACTGTCTTCCGATGCGATTCGGCCGGCACGGCGATCGGTGATGTTTCCCGCGTCATCCAGCGAGCAGAAGTTGCAGCGTACCGCGACGTCGCCATCCTGTAACTGAAATCCAATGCCAGTCGCTTCCAGTGCTCCACGACCAATCAGGTATTGCAATGGATCGTAGCCAAACAGGCCAAGATGGCCCGGGCCGCTGCCGGGACTGATACCTGGCAGGACGGGAATACTGCCTCCTTGCACGCCGCGAGCGGACAGGGCATCCAGGTGTGGCGTTTTTGCGGTTTCCAGTTCGGTTTTGCCACCGGCTTGCATGGGCAGTCCGCCCAGTCCGTCGGCAACCAGCATCACGATTTTGGAATCGTTGGTGACGTGCAAGTCACGAGTCAAGTCATGCAGGTCCATGTTTGTCGCAATTCAGTAAGAGGTGACACACTGGCAACGAATGTTGTCCCCGGTTTGCCGTCGTTTTGCCAGTGGGGTAAGCCATCATTGACCCAACCGTCCAGAGACGGGATAACCACGATTTCTGACACCTGCGTTTGCATATTGAACAGGCCCATGAGCTTGCCACTAATCACTTTCGACTTCGATGGATCATTACTGGATGATGGCATCACCGCGGTCGATCTGGAGGGCATTCATCCGCATCTGGAACAGATTCGCGATGCGTTGTACGAGCGTGATTTGGCCGAGTTTCACGCGGGAGCCGAAGTCTCGCAGAAACGGCAGCCGCTGGATGCCGGGTTCATGGACATGCCCGACCGGTTGCTGGCGGAATACGACAATGACCGGCAGGGCAGTGAGCTGGGCCGAATTTTGGCCACCGCCAAACGCATTCGCGAGTCGGTCGATCGCGTGGTAGTGATGGGCATCGGCGGCTCGTTCATGGGTGCGCGGGCGCTGATGGATGCCTGTTGCGAACCCTACTACAACCAACTGACTCGTGCCGATCGCGGTGGACGGCCGCGGGTATATTTTGAAGGCAACAACGTCGACAACGATGCGATGCAGGGACTGCTGCATTTGTTAAAGCAGGAAGACAGCAGCGAAACAGGCCATGGACGCTGGGCCATCGTGGTGATTAGCAAAAGTGGCGGTACGATTGAAACGGCTGTGGCCTTGCGTCAGTTCCTGGCTGCCATGGAAGAAGCCTTCGGCAAGGACTCACTCCCGGAACTGGTTGTTCCGGTAACCGGACCGTCCGGCAAGCTGGCTGATCTTGCCGAAGCGATCGGCTGTCATGACCGGTTTCTGGTCCCCGAAGGCGTGGGTGGACGGTTTTCGGTTTTCTCGCCTGTCGGTTTGTTGCCCGCTTCGATCCTTGGTCTGGACATCATGGCCCTGTTGCGGGGTGCCTGGTTAATGAATGGGCACTTTCAGGCGGCGCCGGCTGCGGAAAATGTCGTCCTGAACTATGTGGGCGTCAATCATTTGCTGGAAACGCTTCGGAATATCGATGTGCGGGTGCTTTCGGTGTGGAGTAAATCTCTGGAAACGCTGGGGCTGTGGTACGATCAGCTTTTTGCCGAGAGTATTGGCAAGCTGGAACAGGGTGCCACACCACTGACCGTGGTAAATACCCGGGATTTGCATTCGCGGGCCCAACAACATCAGGAGGGCATGCGTAACAAGGTTGTGAACAATGTCGTCGTGGCCAGTCCGCGTTGTGATGAGCTGACCGTGGGCACGCGGGACGGCGATTACGACAAGTTGAATGAACTGGCGGAAAAATCGCTGCCTGATTTGATGAACGCCGCGATTTCCGGAACCAACCAGGCCTATCACAGTGACGGTCGACCGACCACAACCATTACCCTGCCGCAAACCAGCGAGCACGCGATGGGGCAACTTATGCAGATGTTGATGCTGGCAACGGTGACCGAAGGCCGTTTGCTGGACATCAACCCTTACGGTCAACCAGGCGTGGAATTGTACAAGCAAAATATGAACCGCATTTTGCGCAGCTAAAAAATTCAGTGAATCAGGAAGTCTGGAACCCAAATGGCAATTGAACTGACCTGGTATGGCCACGGTACGTGGCTGATTGACACCGGCCAGCACAAGATACTGCTGGATCCGTTTTTGAATGAGAATCCGTCGGCGCCGATCAAGGCTGAAGAGGCCCAGGCCGAT
>JBPCVB010000261.1:0-17096 GCA_051010855.1 Pirellulaceae bacterium
ACCTGAATCAGGTGAACGCCCAGGCGGTGCAGCGGGTACCCGAAATACCCGCGGGTGTAGCGACAGGCACTGAATCACGGCGTCAACCTTACCAGCAACCCCGGCCCGAGGGATTTGACTGGCGGTAGCCAGGTTAACAGGCGGTCGGTCCCTGGCTTCGCAGTCGATTACCCGCTGTTGGCACAGGCGACGCGACGTACGGCGATGACCAGCCACGTTTCAAAATCAGACTGCTGGTCCCATTGCCGGAGTAACTCGTAGTCGCGATGTCGCAGGCTCTCAAAGAACTCCTGCGTCAATTCCTCATGCTGCTGTTCGGACCAGCCACGCGAGGCTTGCACATCGACCTCATGAACCGTCTGCAGGACGCTGGGCAGAAACCGATCGACGAATCTCTGCCAGGCAAAGGGTCTTGCGTGCAGGCAGGCATGAACGAGTTCAGAGACTTCGGGATTTGAGACCAACAATGTTTACCTGGCCAGACAGAGAATCGAGATGTTGGCGGAGTGTCCAGCCGGATTGATCGGTTATCCGGCCAGCCGATGCTCCCACAAGCCAATTCTAGTTGCGGCAGCGCAAAGATCAATTTGCCGCGATTCAGGGCTGGCCGCGGAAACTTGACACCGATTTTGGGGAGGACTACATTTGGGCACCTCGCCAAAACATGAGTTTTATGGTCGACCTGAGCCGCGTGAGGATGGCAATTGGCTCAATTGTCAGGGCGCTCTGGCCGATACACCCAATAGCATTACCATCGACAGACAGTGTCTGTCAGCCAGGTTTGACCGGAGGATCAGGAAGTGACACACGTAGTAGCCAAACCCTGTGACGGCTGTCGTTACACGGACTGCGTAGTAGTTTGCCCGGTGGAATGTTTCTACGAGGGCGAAACGATGCTGTACATCCATCCGGATGAGTGCATCGATTGTGAAGCCTGTGTTCCGGAATGTCCGGTCGAAGCCATCTTCCATGAGGACGACGTGCCCGACGAGTGGAAAGAGTATACCGAGATCAACGCCAATGAAGCGCCTAATTGCCCCAACATCACGGAGCGCAAGGAACCGTTGATCGATCAGAACAAGGACGGCTAGTCTGCCTGTCCGTTTCCTCGCCGCCGCTGGCAGCCACCCTCGCGGTGCTGACCGGCGTTATCGTACGTCGACCGACATCGTCGATCCGTTCAGGAATGTGCGCCAGCATTCGTACTTGGGATTGTCCAGCTTGATGGATAGCATCGGGTTGTGACGAGGCCGCACCGGTTTGCGAACCAGCTGCATTCCCGCTTCTTCCGGAGTCCGGTCTCCCTTGCGACCATTGCATTTGAGACAGCTGCACACCACGTTCTCCCACGTGGTCTTGCCACCCCGGCTGCGAGGCAGCACGTGATCAAAGCTAAGCTGGCTGGCCGGATAATGCGTTTCGCAAAACTGGCAGCGATGATTGTCGCGGGCAAACAGATTCCTGCGGTTAAACCGCAGTGTTTGCCTGGGCACCTTGTCGTAATGGTACAGCCGTACCACACGCGGCACCTCAATTTGGAAACTGACCGAGCGAATAAACTCGCGGCGTTGGTCTAAATCCACTTCGGTCGCCATGAATTCGCTGATTTCCAGCCAGGCGTAAAAATCGTAGTTGAAGTACTGGCCGTCCTCGACATGAATGACCTCGGCCAGTTCGCGATACAACATCACGATACCTCGACGAACCGGCACGACGTGGACAGGCATATAGAAACGGTTCAGTACAAGCACGCTGGCTGTCAGCGGCGAAGTCGGATTGGCCTTGATCATTTCGGGCTCCGCCTCGATACGACCATCGTCCGCAAGTGAAGAGAATGCGGGGAAACATTTTGCTCGTCGTAGCAATCGACTGAACGAGTTGTGGCCGCGAAAAATTGCGAGAATCGTAGCGCTGCAACGCGGAAAGTTGCGCGCTGGAAAGGTGAGTCGGCTAATCTGGTGAAGTCAAATCCCTTTCGTTTCGTGTCGCAGCCAGTCAATCCATTTGACGAAAGATTCTACCATTACACTCAGGCGAAGCGTAGGGGAAGTGGGTAGTGGCTGCAAAATTCACGGTTCACCGCAAAATCGACAGCACGTGCACTCACCAATTTCGCTTGCATTGTCGGTTAACGTGTGTTTAGGATTAATGTCTCTGGATTGATAAGGATTATTGTTATCGTCTCGCGATCATCGCGAATATTATCGGCCGTCGAATACGGGCCACCGGATGGGCCCGCTTATGTCGAAAGGGATGCTGCCGTGATTCATTATACGTGCGATCGATGCCACAAGAAAATTGATGAGAACATCGACCTGCGTTACGAAGTCAATATTGTGACTCAGGTCGCGCTCGATGGCCCCGATGCCTCGCTTCATGAGGACCGGGACCACCTGAACGAAGTTGACGATTTGCTCGAGCGAGTCGATGACGAAGAGTGTGAACAACTTTGCCAGGAACTCTATCAGTCGCGGCGTTACGATCTCTGCGCCAATTGCTTTCAGCTCTTTACCCGCAACCCGCTGGCTGCCGACGCACAGCCGCAAGTCGAGTTCAGCGAGAACTAGACGACCGACTCGGGGCTGCCCTTTTTTCCCGCACGGTGCCTGCTGCGCTAAGGGTAGCGCTGCGCCCTCCCGAACTCGCTGGGCTCGTGCTAAAATCCCGGTTGCAAACAAATCCATGAAGTAAAAGTGGCAAAGTGACCAACATGAAGATCGCAGTCATCGGGGGCGATGGTACCGGCCCTGAAGTTACCCATGAAGCACTCAAGGTTCTCAAAGCGGCCGCGGAACTCGGCGGATTCGACTACGAACTGACCGACCTCGACTGGGGCAGCGAGCGATATCTCAAAACCGGCGAGATTATCCCCGACGGGGGCGTCGAACTGCTGCGTGGCCACGACGCGACTTTTCTGGGAGCGGTCGGACATCCCGATGTCACGCCGGGACTCATCGAAAAAGGCCTGCTGCTGCAATTGCGGTTTCAACTGGACCAGTACATCAATCTGCGACCCGTCAAACTGTACCCGGGCGTCGAGACTCCGCTGGCCGGCAAGGGCCCTGATGACATCGATTTTGTTGTCGTGCGGGAAAACACCGAAGATCTGTATGCCGGGATCGGCGGATTTCTGAAAAAGGGAACGCCCGATGAAGTGGCTACGCAAACAGCAATCTATTCACGCAAGGGCTGTGAACGTTGGCTGCGCTGGGCGTTTGACTTTACGCAAAAGCGCAACAATCCCAAAGGCAAGCGTTTGACGCTGGTGGCCAAGAACAACGTGCTTACCTTTGGTCACGATCTGGTCTGGCGCACGTTTCAGGAAGTGGCCAAAGACTATCCCGACGTTGAACCGGACTATAACCACGTTGACGCTTGTTGCATGTGGATGGTCAAAAACCCCGAGTACTACGATGTGATCGCCACGACCAATATGTTCGGCGACATCATTACCGATCTCGGTGCCATCATCCAGGGCGGGATGGGCGTGGCCGCCGGCGGCAACATCAATCCAGATCCGGGCGGCACCAGTATGTACGAGCCGATGGGCGGCAGCGCTCCCAAGTACACCGGGCAGGGAGTGATCAATCCAATGGCCGCGATTGGCGCCATGGCCATGCTGCTGGAACACACCGGACAGCCCGAAGCCGGACGCCGGGTGCTGGCCGCCATTCAGTCCGTAACCGGAACGAGGATGAAAAGCCAGGCGGCCGGCAAGATGGGTTGCAGTACTGCCGAGGTCGGCGATCTGGTCGTGGCAGCCCTGTCCAGCGTGTCGGCAACGGTGTAGCTGGCATGACCGAGCCGCTCGATGAGCAGGCACTGGCTGACCAACTGCAAGAGTTGGGCTGCGCGATCGGCCGCTCGAAGAAAGGGCGTTTATTACGCGTCGACAATCGCGAATGTCCTGCTCCGCTCGCACAGGCTCTGTTGGTTCAAATCCTGGCATGCTCCGCTCTGCGCGAAATCTGGCTGAGGCATGTCAGCGGATTTCTGAATGACCATATCGAGACGATCGCTGCCCTGCCCCGTCTGAAATCCCTGGACATCGAGGGATCGGATCTGACCAACGAATCGCTGCGGCGACTGACCGGCTGCCGCGAATTGCAGGTACTAAACGTCAGGCAAACCCGTGTCAGCGAAGCGTGTGTATCTGACTTGCGCAAATCGATGATCAACACGCGAATCATCTTTTAGGCGGCCCTCCGCAGCGGCAAATGACGGGAATTCAGGGCATCCCGGCAAAATTTCCGGATTTTTGAAAGATCCCCCCGATTGGCCACATTTCCACCCGTCACGCATAAGGGGTGCGGACTAATCAACAACTAGTTTGCCAGGCCGATACGGCCTGGCACCAGAATAGGGAACAAAACATGATTCGCAATTTCAAAGTACTCGCAATCGCCTTGCTCGCCGCTTCAGTATCCTTCGCTGGATCAGCTGTTGCCCAGGAAGGACAGCAAACGTCACGCATGATGATGGTTAACCCGGGCGGCGGTGGAGGTGGTGGTTACCCAGGTATGGGCCAGGCCCGACTGGGCATCCAGGGTCAGATGTTGTACGGCCGCGGTATGAAGATTCTCTCGGTGGACTGGAATTCGCCGCTGCGTCAAGTTGGTGCTGAACACGGCGACATTGTCGAACGAATCAATGGACGCCAAATCAACACTCTGGCTGATTATCACAGTGCATTGAATGACTCATTGAATTACAACGGCGGCTGGGTTTCACTCGTGATTCACAACGTGCGTTATGGATACGAGTGGGGTGCTCAGGAACACGTGTATGTGTCGGTCCGCGTGTTGTACACCGGTGGCGGCTACCCGGTTCCCGTTGCCGGAGCAGCAGCTGGCGGTGGTGGCGTTCCTTACGGTGGCGTCATTCAGACTCCCGGTGGTGGAGTGATCTCTGAAACGCCTGCAACTTCGGACGGTTCAGCTGCCCAAGGCGGCTATTAAGTTTCAGCAAAATAACGCGTATCGGTGATCCGGTTCTCACCGAGAAGCACCCGCCAGTCGAGAAATCGGCTGGCGGGTTTTTTTTTGCGCTGATCGTAGCGACGGCATCAACCCCCTACATCACCGTACTGCCCCATGTATCTTCGTCGGACGGAGGGTCAAAACTCTTCAATACCTCCAGCCGTTTGCGGACCTGCTGCGAAACCCACACCAGCAAGATCAAACCCAGCAATGACACGACGCTCAGCACGGTTAGTGCGCCTTTGTCCTGGTCGCCCGCCTGGTGATACAGAACCAGCCATGCAATGCCGATAATCGGTACGGCGATGGCCAGCACATGATAAAAACCCGCAGCACGTTCCAGCCAGGCATGCCGGGCAGACCAGTTCGTATTCTCGTCATAGCGCAAGGAAGCTTCCAGCAACCGGGGATGGTAAACATACAACGCAGTCCACGTTACCACCCAGAAAACGTAGGCGGCGGCAATCAGCCCCGCGAGACAATGCGAGAGCAGAAAATCGGTCCATGATTGGGGCGAGAGGCTGAATCCGCGGAGGCTTAGTGCGACGGGGTAAATCAGTCCTCCAAACATCCATTCAGACCAACTCATAATGCCGATGTAATGACCGAGATTGAGATTGCGTTGTATGGCGGCGTGAAGTTGTTCCCGGGTCACCGGCTGCTTGCGTTTCAACGCGCGAATACAGCGGCTGACCGGACGCACAATCAGGTAAATCAGGAGGCCACCCAGCGTAAACAGGAACGGGTTGATCACGTTGACGGCTGTCAGGAAAAAGTCTGTGGCACCGTCGGGAACTGAACGATCGAGGTTGTAGGTCCAGATGAACAATACAGCAGCTGCACTGATCGCCATCGTCAACAGCCCCACTGTCCAGTAGGGAGTCCACCAGGCGAACCGACTGAACAGATCCGTGCGGGGATTGAACAGTGCATCGGATTGAGGGTTGCGGGCCCACGACAGATTGCGATGCAGGGTTTCGCTGGATTGAAAACGCTGATCGACATCGCTGTTCAGGCAACGCTTGATTGAATTGACGAGTACAGGGGAATAAGGCTCCAGCGAGGCCGCGGATTCGTCAGTTAGTCCAGGGCCGCGATCGCGAATCATGGTATCCATGGTGCCGGCCCAGTTACCCGCTTTCATTTCATCCACAAACGGACGTTTGCCGGTCAATAACTCAAAAACAAGAACACCCACTGAATAAATGTCGCTGCGTCCATCCAGTTCGTGCGGCTCGCGGTCGTGGTCGGGACTGCAGGCCTCCAGCTGTTCCGGTGACATATAGGACAGTGATCCGCCGAAATAGGCCGCCGGTGTTGCCCCGTCCAGTTTGGAACAAAAGCTGATGTTGAAATCCACCAATTTGACGTGGCAATCCTTGTCCAGCAACACGTTGGCCGGCTTCAAGTCGCGGTGCAGTACGTTGCGGTCATGGGCATAGTCCAGTGCCAGGGCGATTTCCATCCCGATCTGGCTGACCACTTGTGCCCAGGACGATCGTGCCAGGCGACGCCGATTTTCCGATTGCACGGGAATCGTCTCGCCGCGAATGTTAAGCAAACGATCGACGGCTTCGACCAAATGCCGTCCAGTCAGTTCATCATTGCCGGCGACGCCCCGCGCTTCAGTGAACGCTTCCTGCAGCGTTCCGCCTGCTACATGTTGCATGTACATCAGACGTGCGGGCGGATTCGTAATCACCCGATGATCAAACACACGTACGATGTGCGGATGATCCAGCTGGGCCAGCATTTGCGGTTCCTGGCCCTGATCTGCCGAGATCTTCAGCGCCACCAGTCGCTGCATGGAATTTTGCCGGGCCAGGAATACGGTCGCAAACGCACCCTTGCCCAGTCGAGTTAGCAAGTCAAAGTCATCGATGCGATCACCGACATCAAATTCCACCTTGGCACCGGGACGAAACATGGCGGTTGACTTGGCCGTTTCATCGTTGATTAACCGGGTCAATGCCGAGAACGCGCCGGGAAACCGGGCTTGGTAATCATCGGTTGCTTCGCCCATCTTTTTCCGCAGTTGGTACTCCTCGTAAACCAGGTCCGCAGGCATCTCACCACTGACGCACAATTCCGGCCATTCCTGGCGGTATTGCTCGAGGCTTTTCCAGGATTCCGGAAAGCGCGATCGATACTCCATATCCAGCTTGATGAATTCGATCAGCGTGAAGAAGCGTAACGCCGAGTCACCATCGGGCAGCCACTTTCGGGGATCGGGAGGCTCGGGCGCGACACCGGCTGACGCACCGGCTTCCCAGGCGTCGGAGAATTCCTGCAAACGCTCTGCCAGTTCGTCCCAGCCGGCGTCTGTCAGTTCCAGATTGGTCGTGTCACCGAATGGGTCGCTGATGTTCATTCACCTTGATTCCGCCGGGCACCATGACTGACGCGGCAACACAAAAACGCAATAATGATTGTAAGTCAACCAATTTTCACGGGGAATGCTGTGAGTGACAGGGAAAACGAACTGATCGCCCGGATCAATGAAGGCGATCAGGATGCGATGGCTGAATACCTGCAATTTCGACGCGGCGACTTGCTGGCCGTGATTCTAAACAAAATGGGAATGGCGCTCCGCAACAAAATCGAGGCAGACGACATTTACCAGGAGGTGGCTGCCGGCGCCGTACAAAACATGAACGAACTGGACTTTTCGGAACGCGGCCCGTTTGGCTGGCTCTGTGAAATGGCCCAGCGGCGAATTGTCGATGCGGAACGCAAATTCTCGGCGCAAAAGCGTGCGAAGCACAGGGAAGTGGGAATTCATGGCTCGCCAGAGCAAAGCCAGGTCGGTCTGGTCAATCTGCTGGTCGCAAGTATCACGTCACCCAGCCAGGCGTTTTCACGAAATCAAAAAGAGTTCAAGCTGATCCATGCCATGGAACAAATGCCGGAGGATCAGCGCCGTGTTTTGCACATGCGGTATGGCGAAGGCAGACCGACCAAGGAAATCGCCGAAAGTATCGGCAAGACCGACGGCGCGACACGAGTCCTGTTGACCCGTGCTCTGAAAAAACTCAAGGACATGGTGGAAGAAACCTGATCCCGATTCACCTGTGACGGTTGTGAGGCCGTGGGGTGCAAATGGAAGGATTCCAATATTTTCGGCTTTTCAGCGAATTACTAAACTGACGCCTTCGTCCCATCACCTTTCCCGGAGAATTCATGCCGCAGAAAACTTGTGCACCCTGCAACGGAACCGGCTACTCAACCTGCCCTCGCTGCGCGGGATCCGGTCAACGTGAAGATAATTGTTCGCGGTGTCTTGGCTCCGCCCGCATCAACTGTACCCGGTGCGTGGGCACGGGCTCGGTCAGTTGCAAGACTTGCAGTGGATCGGGACAGCGATACGTAGGCGTCACGCCAGCGGCTACCAGCGGATATGAAGCCTGTCCCGAGTGCTCCGATGGCAAGGTCAAATGTGTGTGCGACGACGGGCGAGTGCCCTGTGATTGCCAGGGTGGCAAGGTTGTCCTCTCGTGTGGCTGCATGTCTGGCAGAATCATGTGCGTTGAATGCAGTGGAGCCGGAGTGATTAAATTCGGCGAAGACCAGTAGCAACGAAGCAGCGGCTGGAAGCCACCGCTACAAGAATTCCAAAAAAAAACGCCCCGTCACCGGGGCGTTGATTGTTTGGCTGGAGTGCCGTGCTAGTTGTTGTTGGCCAGCGGAGTGCCGGTCAAAACACGCACATAGTCGGCAGCAATATTCAGAACTTCATCCATGTAGAAGTCACGTTCGATTTCGGTGCTGGAATGATTCACCGTATCTTCGATCAACTTCTCTTCTTCCTTGTCAGCATCCATTTCTGCGCGACGTTCGTTGAAGTCATCGGCATTCAGCGATACTGAATTTTCTTCCTTTTGCTCGATGTAGCGGGCGATCCGCCGCAGTTCACGCTGAAACTCGTCCGAACTGTCAATGCGATCATCCGATCGCTGGGTTAGTTTTCCGATCAGATCAGCATTGGTTTGATCCATGGTGGGATAACTGGCTTCGGCCACGCGATCGAATTCCACGGGATACTCAAGATCCGATTCCGAGACATCCATATGATCCGTGATCGAGGGCAGCACGATATCCGACAGGACCCCGCGTTTTTGGGTGCTGTCGCCGTTAGGCCGGTAAAACTGTGAAATCGTAATCTTCAGAGCACCCAGCGAAGGGGGCGCGTTACGTGTTTGCAGCAACACTTCGGCCAGATTTAACATGGTCTGCACCGTGCCTTTGCCATGCGTGGCGGTATCACCAATGACCAGCCCGCGTTCATAATCCTGCACAGCACCGGCCAGGATTTCGCTGGCACTTGCACTGAACTTGCTCGTCAGAACGACCAGCGGTCCTTCCCAGGCCATACCGAAATCGTGATCGTTGAGTGCCTCGATTTGGCCGTAAGGATCCTTGACCTGGACAACCGGTCCGCGATCGATAAACAGTCCGGTGCAATCGACGGCCTCGGTCAGGCTGCCTCCACCGTTTTTACGCAGGTCAAGAACAACGGCATCGACGCCTTCGGCGTTGAATTCCTCCAGAATCCTGTTCACGTCGCGTGTCGTGCTTTTGTAGTCAGCGACGCCACGGGAGCGGGCTTGCATGTCGGTGTAAAAGCTGGGCAGGTCAATCACGCCGATGCGATAGTCAGGGCCTGGTTCCTGTTCGACGACAAAGATCTGTCCCTGGGCTTCACTGTCTTTCAATTCGATGCGTTCCCGCACAATGGAAATGGTCTTGATATCGCCGGATCCCGGTGACATGACACCGAGTCGTACCGTGGTTCCGGCCTTGCCGCGAATCTTTTCCACGACGTCATCCAGTTTCATGTCGACGATGTCGATCATTTCACCGTCGTCACCCTGTCCCACGGCAACGATCTTGTCCTCAACCTTGATCTTGCCACTCTTGTCGGCGGCACCACCGGGTACAATTCGGCGGATCACCGTCAGGCCATCGTCAGTGGACTGCAGGGTGGCCCCGATACCTTCCAGTTCCAGACTCATGTTGATCTGGAAATTCACATAGCTGGATCGCGACATGTAGGACGTGTGCGGATCAAAGCTGGTTGTGATTGCGGATATGTACATTTCGATGACGTCTTCGTTATCGAACTGCTTCATGCGGTTGGCAAAGGCCCGGTAGCGGTTGCCGAGTCGTTCCTCGGGGGTCTTGGCGGTGGTCGACGCCTCTTCCTCATCGTCATCGCTGCGGAATACCAGCAAGTTGTATTTGATGCGTTTGCGCCAACGATCCTCAATTTCCTCGGCAGTTTCCGCATACTGGATCATGTCGCGCTCGGTAATCAGTTCTTCCTCGACCTCGTAGTCGTGTTCGGTCCCGATAAGCTGATTGGCCAGCTTGACGCGTTCCTCGATGCGTTCCAGGAATCGGCCAAAAATATCAAAGGCGGCTGCGTAGTCGCCATCTTTCAGCATGTCGTCCAGCGAGTCGCGGTACTTTTCCTGAAATTCATCGATATCGGACTGCACGAAATAGACTTTCATGGGGTCCAGATTCTTCAGGAACATGTTCAGGGCCCGTTGGGAAATTGCATCGTTCAACTTGCGGTTGGACAAATGCTGTTGCATCAGCCGGGCCACGATTTGCGAGATCCTTTTTTCCTGGCGGGTCGGCTTGCCAAAGTCATCGGCAAGCAGGCTGGTGGATAAAAAACCAATGGCCAGGGCAAGACACAGGATGCGTCGCATGGCGGCTGTGGAGAAATGCAACATAAGAAAGTTCCTGGGGTATTGTGACTCGGTGACGGGCTGCGTATTTTCGCTGCTTTTGCCGGAAATCGCTAGAATAGTAAGGAGTTGAAAAAGGTGGGGCAAGGTCGGTTTAACCGCCTGCAACGCGGGCTTGCGGGCATAATACTCGGGGATTTCGCAGCCCTGTGAAGTTTTTGGCAACGCGTCCGGTACTCGATAGACACCACCGATGATCGAAACTTGCTCCCATAACATACTCTGTACTGTACGCATCACGCATGCCAGACGCCATTATTCTGCGAACGGATGAGGCTATAATGCTGTTTTCTTTTCGCCCGCAGTTCGCTCGATTTTCGGAAATCTCCTGCCCGTGCCTGCCTACCTCTTGATGAATGCCGGATTGCGAGCCGGTTCACGTTACCGTCTGGATGAAGCGGAACACAACCTGCTGGGACGCGATTGGGACTGCGGTGTAGTGCTCAATGATCCACAGTGCTCGAGAGTGCATGCCGCCATTTTTATCGATGAAGGTGCCTGGTGGATTCGCGATAACGGCAGCAGCAATGGAACGTACGTAAACGGTCAACGGATCGATCAGGCCCAACTGATTGAAGGTACGGAAATCCGGCTGGGATCCAGTGCCTTTACATTTGCTACCGATGGCGATTCCAAAGTACAGGGTGATACCGTTGCAGAAGAGGCCACGGGCCAAACGCTTATCCTCGATGAACGATTTGATTCCCGGGAAACTGGACAGTACACACTGGAGTTCCTGCACGAACACAAAAGCGGTGCCGATTTTTTCTTCCTGTTCCAGCTGTCGGTCAAGCTGCTGAGCGTTGATCGGCCGGACGAAGTTGTCGAGTTGTGCGTATCGAGGCTGGCCGAAAGAACACGGGCGAACGTCGCCGGCTTCATGTGGGTAACCGATCACGGCCAGCTGCAGCCTAAAGTGGTTTTCCCCCAGGACGAATCGGGCAAACTCGAACTAAATGAAAACCTGACCCAGCGCGTGGTCAAGAACAAGCACGTGATCCGAATTGAACACGGTACATCCCAGCACGGCGGCAAGGGCTTTGCCGATTCGATCTGCATTCCACTGATTCAGGATGATGAGACGATCGGTGCCCTGCACCTGTACCGCCAGAAAAGCACATTTAATGACGGTCAACTCAAGCTGGCCAGTTCCGTTGCCAACATCATGATACGCTCGCTCAAGCGGGCCAATCGCCAGGCCACGATGGAAGCCGATCACCAGCGTCTGGTCTCGGCCTCCGCCGATACGGATGAACTGATCGGTGAAAGCGAACCGATGCAGACGCTCAAGTCCAAGATCGGACGCATCGCGCGGGCATCCGGTTGTGTGCTGGTGCGTGGCGAAAGCGGCAGTGGCAAGGAACTCGTGGCCCGCGCCCTGCACAAATCCAGCAACCGTGCCGATCGACCGATGTTGAGCGTCAACTGCGCTGCAATTCCCCGCGACCTGATGGAAAGCCAGTTGTTCGGTCACAAAAAGGGCGCGTTTACCAGCGCGGAAAGCGACCATGCAGGGTGGTTTCAGCAAGCCGACCTGGGCACGTTGTTCCTGGACGAGGTGGGTGAGCTGACACTGGAAGGCCAGGCCAAGCTGCTGCGTATTCTGGAAGATCATCCCTTCCTGCCGGTGGGCGGTACCGAGGAAATCACGGTCGACGTGCGTGTCATTTGCGCGACCAATCGCGATTTGCGCGAGTTTGTGGCCGAGAAGCGGTTCCGCGAAGACCTGTTTTATCGACTCAGTGTCTTTGAGCTGATGATTCCCCCGCTCCGTGATCGCAGCAGTGACGTGGAGATGCTGATTCGCCACTTCCTCGATCACTTCAAACACCGACACGGGCGACCGGACCTGCAATTGTCCGATGAGGCCCAGTCACGCATGTTGTCCTTTCAGTGGCCCGGCAACGTACGACAGTTGCGTAACGTCATCGACAGTGCAGTCGTAATGGCCGAAGGTGCTGAAATCACGATCGACGATCTTGGAATTCGCGAAAACAGCAGCGGCGAACTGGAATCGCTGAAGATCGACTACTGGGAACGCAAGCTGATCAAGGAAGCCCTCGGTCGTACCAGTGGCAGCGTTCCCAAGGCCGCCGGCCTGCTGGGCATCAGTCGCGCAACCCTGTACCGCAAGATCGATGAATACTCGATCGAACGGAAATAGATGGCCGGTTTCTAGCCCGCCTTCCTGCGGAGTGCAGGTTGCGAGCTGGCAAGGGACTCGATAATTGGCTCAATACCGCGGACGTGAACATCCTGTTGCGGGAAGGCAATTTCGATTTGTTGTTCGCGAAACTCGCGATCGATAGCCATGTGCAACTGATGCACGATTTCCGGATATTGATCGCGATTGGGAATGTGCACACGCAACTCAAAGTCCAGACAACTGTCGCCAAATTTGCTGAAGATGACCTCCGGTCGCGGTTCTTCCAGCACCAGCGGATGGGATCGGGCAACTTTCAGCAACGATTCCTGAGCCAGCATGGTATCCGAGCCGTAGGCGATTCCGATGGGGACAACAACGCGGGTAATCGCGTCGGTCAATGTCCAGTTGATAACGTCATCGGTGATGAACTTCTTGTTCGGTACAATCAACTCCCGACGGTCGTAGTCCATGATCATCGTGGCGCGCAATTGCATGCGCGTAACAAATCCGGTCGTGCCGTTAACCGTCACCAGATCGCCTACCCGAATTGGCCGTTCCAGCAGGATGATGACGCCGCACACAAAGTTGGCAAACACTTCCTGCAGGCCGAATCCGAGACCCACCCCCATTGCGGCAACCAGCCACTGCACGCTGCTCCAGTCAAAACCCAGTGACTGAAACGCCAGTACCACTCCCAGTGCGCCCACCAGATACCTGCAGACAATCGAAATCGCGTATTTGCCTCCTCGATCAATGGGCAGTCGATCGAGCACAACCATTTCCAGCAAACCCGGCAGGTTGCGACTGATGATGACTGTGGCCAGCAGGATCAGCAGAAAGCCCACGATATCGCCGATCGTAATCCACGTCGGCTTGTTGACGATGACTGTCGTGTTGTCCGGACCAATGGTTTCCACGGCACTGGCAACCTGCCACAGTCCGTAATCGAAAGCGCGAACTGCAGGCATGACTTCCGCCCAAAACGAAAAGCCCACGATCAGGCAAACCACGATCGAAGTAACGTGCAGCAGGCGGGTGACTTGACGCCTGATCGTAATCAGCTCGTTTTCATCAACCTGTTGTTGCAATGACATCGACTCATCATTATCGGCGGAGCGACGCCAGCGCCGTCGCGCAACGATAATGTTATGTCCCACATCGATCAGCCTGTGAACGACGTAGAAGGCAGCGACCGCTCCGATGATCAGCCACCACGTCATGAGCAAACGGATGCCAAGAAACACGGAGGAATACAGATACCCCAGTGCCGCAACCCCGGCCAGCGTGATCGGGGCCAGCACGATTAGTGGTGCCCACAGCGAAACCGTTTCCACCCACACGCTGCGTGAGCGCTCCGGGTCATTTTTCCAGGTTCGCGCCATGCCGCGGAGCAAGCGGAATGTAGCAATGGACAAAAAGATCATCCCGGCGATGAAACACTGTCGACCCAGTGAATCCATCCACCGGCCGCCATCGTAACGTTCCAGCGCGATGGTCAAGGCAATCAACGGCAGGCAGTATCGGGCGATGGATGCGGACGCGCAACGAATCAGGTCACAAGCACGCTGCGACCAGTTCAGCTGGCTTTCCGCCAGGCCTCCGCGAATGGTCAGTCGGTAGATGAAGCAGGCAATGAACAGCTGTGGTGCAATCAACAGCAGGCCACGTGACAGCGCATCTCTCATCGTGCCGGATTCGTAAGTCGTTGCCAAAAGCCAGCCGAATGTGGCCACCAGTGCCGGCAGGAATGATGCCTGGAACAATGTCAAAACCAGGGAACGAATAATAGGCGAAACTCTCAGACGGCTGCGTTGTCTTGCCACCGAACGTAACCGTCGATCCAGCTGGCTACGCATTCCGAAAGCCAGCCATAACCCGATGGCGACCATGAACAGGACCGGCCAGCGCAACGTCAGTTGACTGCCCACGCCCTTGACTACTGCCTGCCACTGGTCCGACAGGCCAATGGCCTGCAAGGCCTGCAGGCTTTCACGAAAATCACTGGCGTCGATCGGTTCGGCGCTGCGAATCCACAGGACATGCTGATCAATGTAGCCACGCAACTCGTCAATCTTCTCAATCAACGTGCGGTGGGTCTTCTGCAAGTTCATCAAACCAGTCAGCCACGTTTCGTACTCGGAAGTCAGCTCGTACAGGAACTCACGCTTCCGCGTAATCAGCGTGTTGGCCATGGTCGTCAATTCATCCCGTGACATGGCAGAGTCTGATGGCTTGAGACTGGCAATTAACTGCTCAATGGCAGCCTGTTGGCTCAGTAACTCGTCATATTCGTCCTTGACCTCCAGCTGATTGAGTCCCAGTTCAGGCAAGGTCGATTCAATTTCGTACAGCCGCTGGCGGTTGGAACGGGTTTGCGGCAACTCGCCACGTTCATATCGCAGCAGCAGGCCAACGGCCTGGGAGTGCCCGGCTTTTTCCAGGTGTTCATCCAGCCGTTGCTTGGTGTCAATGACATCCGCCAGTTGCGCATCCAGCTTTATTTGTTCCAGGGAGTCTTGCTGGATCTGATTGGTGACTTCGGTACGTTGCTCGGCCAGGACGGCGTTTTCCTCAGCCAGATCCCGCACCAGTGGATGAGCGCGAGCCGCTTCGCGTCGTGCCTTCTCGGCTTCTGCCTTGACCAGTTGATCACGTCGTCGCGCGACCAGGCTGCCCAATTGTCGAGTGGTGGCTTCGGCGTGATCGAGTTGCCGTTTCAGCCAGTCGCGGCTGAGCAACGTTATTTGTTCGCGGACTTTCAGCCAGTCTTCTTCAATCTTGCAGGCGCGCAATTCAATTTTGCTGGCCAGCAATCTGGTTTGTTGTTCTACGATCAAAGTGCGGCCGCCCAGATCACTACTGGACAGCGACTCAATTTCTGCCAACGCTTCCTTCATGTTTTGAGACTGGGCCTGCTTGCGATCCGCCAGGCTGGCCAATGTAGCGTCTCGATTGGCGATCGTTTGCTCGGCACCCGCCAGATCATCTCGTAAAATCTGTTCGTGGTTGCGATGTTCTTCCAGCAGCGTCTCGTGAACGCGAATATCCTTGTCCTGATCGAGTTCCGTGGGCGGCGCAGGAAGAGGCCGGGCCATGGCCGTCTCCAGCCGCGTCAGATCCTCGGGGGCCTGTTTGATATCGCGGCGCATCCGGTCGATGTCGGCCAGCCCTTCACGCGCTGCGCGGTTCCGTTCTCGCGCGCCTGCAAACGCATCTCGGGTTTCCTGCGCGACATTGATGGCGCCCTCAATCTCCTCGCTCAGTTCCTGCAGGGAACCATCGAGGTCGTTCAGCATCTTGCGATCAATGACTTCATCATTAAACAACGGGAACCACACACGTCCCACCGGCAACAACGTGTCACGTACCGATGAAGGATCTGTCGGATTGCTGGCCACACGAACGGGTTCATCGTGATTGACCAGTGCCACGGGGTCACCCGGCATTTCACGCGGTGTTGAGCCTGCCGGTGGCAAAGGAGCAGCGGATGAAGGAGCGACCAAATGCCATGGTGGCAACTCAGCCATCTGCACGACCGGCTGGTAGACCGAGGACGCAGCCTGGTCAGTAAACTGACTGCCCGCTTGCGGAACATACACGTCGGCCGTGTTATCCTGAGCGCAACTCGCACTCACAAAGCCGAACAGCAACCAATACGCGACGATCAAGTAGTTCAACGTGGACAGACGCAGCATTTCCAGGGATCAATCAAAGGTTTGCGGGATAAAAGGGATCAGATAGCGGTCACGGCCGGATCACGATTTGGTTGACAGGCCAATCGCGACCGCGGGTTCGTACAAGGGCAAGTAAGGTACTACCCTGGGAAATTGGGTGGGGAGAGTAGACGGCGCGATACAAGCTGGCAAGACCGATGAGCTTCGCCCGCGATCGCTAGCCCGTTGTCCCTATTGCCGCCCCAGTTTTTTCGGGGCCGGCGCCCGCGTCCCGATCGCCGTGGCAATATCTGAAAGCACCGTTGCCAGCGGTCGCTCGGAAGGCCATGCCACATATACCGGTCGCCAAACGGGATTGAACCGCTCCTTGTAATTCCTCAATCCCTGATAGCTATAGAAGTGGCGGCCGTGTCGAAATGCGAGCGACATCAGGTAGGAATTCACTTCCTGATGTTGCTCGGAGTGCCATTCGGCCAGCGGTGCTTCGCCCAGATTCATATAGCGGAATCCCGCTTGTCGGCCCCAGTACATGGCTTCCAGC
>JBPCVB010000262.1:0-4315 GCA_051010855.1 Pirellulaceae bacterium
TGCTGCATGGCGACACCAAGACCGGTGCTGGCCAATTTGCGCGTGAAACGACCTATGCGAGAAGATTCAGACGAAAACCAGTCCTTGGCCATCTTGTTTCCGAGGAACGCCGTTCAACAAACGCAAACCACACATCGTAGGGTGGGATGAGGCTAGACATTTTTGGGGGCTGATCCAAGATCAATGCTATCGATCTGCCGGTTTGGCTGATAGCAAACAGCCTTTATCGTTGACTTTCTTCTTCCAGTTCCGGGAACAGAAGCTTGAGTGAGTCATTAAGAGCTGGCAACACCCGATGTTCGGTGCGGGGTTGTTCCAGGGTACCATCAACCTCGATCCACCAGACTTGTTGGCTGCCTGCCTGGTAGAGCTCGGTCAGAATCGGGATGAAAAATCGGTTGCGGCCGACCATGGTGTAGAAGTCGAGGTCGATTTCACTATCGAGATTGACGTTTCCCTTACCAATCAAGCTGAGAGTATCGCCATTGAGTTCAATTTTCTGGAAGTCAATATTGTCTCCCGCCACATTGAAAGCCAGCTGCCCTTCATCAAACATGGTTCGGTCCGGCTCGCGAATCCGCAAGACCTTAAGCAACGCCAGAATCACTGGCAAATCGTAAATATGGGCGTTCTTCAGCTGAATCTTGCCGTCGCCACGCACCGCATGGGCACCGGTTGAATTTCCATACAGCCGCAAATCTGCAAACGCCTCGCCCGAAATGTTGTGCTGTTGAATCGAGACCTCTTCAAAAAATCTTGCGAGGCTGCCATTTGATAAACCGGCCTGCAGGAAATATTCGTTGTCTCCTCCCAACTGTACCTGGGCATCACATTGCAGGGCGCCTCCGAATAACCGGGCTGTTGCCGATGGCGGTCGGCCGTTGGGGTTTTTGCTACTGGCCAGGGATCCGATGCCAATTTGATGGTTATTAATCGAAACCGGCGCTGAAATCGACGTGACCTGGATGTCTTCATACATCAGTGAATCCAGAATCAAAGTACCGTTGCAATTCAATTCATCGTTGTTCACTTGTCCGCGCAATGCGAGCACGCCATTTGCGTTGTGAACTGGCAACCCGATGACTGCGCTGGCCTGGCCGATCCCCAATTCCAGGTTCCAGCCAAAATTGGCAGTGGGTTGTGCGGCAGTGGTCGCGACGTAATAACTGCTGGTGTCTTCGTTGCTGGCGGTTTGCGGACGATAGAAGTTGCCGGCAATTTCCAGGGCACCCCGCATATTGAGATGACCGGCAAACTCAATGTATTCGAGGCCCTCGGCCAGCGATTGCGGCAAGGCCGCCATCAGCGGCTGGTCCAGCACGATGTTGCCGGCAATCAGGTCGGAAAAGCGAATTCGCCAGCGGTCGCTTGACCAGGCTCCGGTAGCGTTAGCGCGCACGGTTGTTCGTCCGTGACGCGCGGCGAAGTCCTCGATGTCGATGCGGCTTTCGTGGAAGCGAAAGCGTCCGGTTACTTGCCGCATTTCGTAAGGGAACCAGACCGGATTGATGGTTACCGTCGATTGCTGGAATTCCGAGGAACGAACTTCTGCCTCAACATCAATCTTCAAATCTGTTGCCGGATGGTAGTGCAGATCGAGATCAACCAGATCCATGGTTCCACTGGGTCGGATGGCATGCCAGGTTTCCTGCAAGTGAGCCGGCAATGCATGTTTGAGTTCGTCATCCAGCGTCACGGTTTCCGCCAGGAATCGCAATCGTAATCCATTTGCGTCATCCCAGGTGCCGTTGCATACGACTTGCCCGTTGTTATTGACACCGCGAATGGTCTCGAATTTGGTCAAGTCATTCTCGACGAGAATGCGTCCGACGACGTTATAGAATGGATAGTCGAACGCATCGTACCGGACCGTGCCCTGGTTCAACTGAACATCAAACCGCCGATTGACGACTTTGGAGTTCGGATCAAGTCGCTCCAGTCGCCCCGTTCCGCTGATCGCCCCCGTTGCGTTGAAACGACGAAGAGTGCGAGCCAATTCCGGACGCAGGTAGTCAAAGCCCTGCCAGAGCTTTTCGTTGATTGGAATACCGCCACCAGTATCATCGCAGGCGATTTCAAACCAACCCGTCCAGTAATCGCCTGGATCATTGATTCTGCCTTTCATTTGAACCAGTTGCCGGGACTCGACGGCCGTCAGATCCATATGCAGCGCTCGATCAACCCACGAAATCGTTCCGTTGACACGCGACATTGCAAACGGAAATCGGTACCAGGAGCATGTGCCATTTGAAACTGTCGCGTGCAGGTTCTTGATGATTTGCCCCTGCTTGCTACGTACGTCAAATGTACCTGCGATGATTCCCCCAGGCTGATACTGCCTCCATACACGCTGCATCTTCGCTGGCAACCATTGCACAAGGCGGGGCGTCAGCTCGAACTGGTCGACAGCCCCCTGCAAATGCCAGTTCCGCTGGTTCATCCAGTCGGTAACGACCAGATTGGCTCGAGCCGATCCATACCCCAGTTGGCAAGTAGCGTCCGAGATTACCAGATCATTATTGTTGAACTCGAACTCGCACGACCCATTGTGAATCTGGTGCGGCAAGTTGGGATCCAGGCAATGAACGTTGGCGGCTTGACCAAGAATCCGAAATTGGGGCATCTCGCCTCCGGAAATTCGGCCCGTGACGGCAGCGCTAACGGCCAGCTGTCCCCGCAATTCACGCAAGGGCGTGCGCTGGCAGTTCGTTAGTTGACAAAACAGTTTCGCGAGATCCTCGTGAATGTTGATTTGCTGGCCGTCTACGACAACATTCCAGACGTCGGATGCCCGATCAATATCCAGCTTGAAATCCACCCGACCGACCAACTGGGTGGACAGTGAACCCTCGACCGTTTCCAGTTGCCGGTTGTCGATGTGCCTGCGGTACGTGCCGTTGATACCGCCAATCGTCAGCTCAGTGCCCAAAGGACAACACGACATATCCAGAGTCACACTGGAATTGCGCAAGTGCAGAGGGAAATCGACGTATTGTTGGTCGTCGCATTTCAGTTTTTCCATGAGTTGCCGGACATTCATGTGGCCAGCTTCATCGGTTCTGCAAATAACTTCCAGCCCGTCGACTGCGACCGAATCGATTGACGGCATGCCCGCGAGAATGTGGGTCAGCTGAAACGAAGACTGAACATACACGTGTTCAATTGCCACCACGGGCTGGCCTGTTCGTCGATCGGAGATATTGACACGCCGGACATTCAAACCGCTGCCTTCGATCCAGTGAGCCTGGTCGATGCTGGCCACAAATGTCGTTCCTGCCAGGCGACCATTGATTTCTGTGAGGATCTGATCGCGAATTTTGTCGTGCACCAACTGTTTGACCAGTGTCAAACCGAGTGCTCCGGACATGACCAGAAAGCACATTACCCACAGGAACCCCCGGAAGTGCGCAGAGCCTTTCCGCTGACCAAACAAATGGCGAAAGTGCACAGGCAAATCACGGGACGATTCCGTCATCGCTTTTGGGGCTGGAGGTCGCGGCAAAAGGGCCGCGGATTCTAGAAAAGAAAGTCAATCAGCGCAAGAGATATCGCGCGCCGGAATTTGCCGAGCAAAAACACGGCACGAGTGATAGCAAAGCTCGCTGGCATTAATTAAGCTACGCCAGTCAAGTTTTACGCGTTGAAACGACGCACCCAGATTCTCCTTCCGTCAGGCCATTCCATGCCCAGTGAACTGCAACATAACCGCGTCATCTTTTGGGGCTGTTTCATCGCGCTGATCGCCACGGCATTCGGTTTTGTAATTCGCACGATGATCATTGATGACTGGGGCGCGGAATTTAACCTGTCGCAAACCGAAAAGGGAAATCTGTTCGGAGTTGGCCTTTATCCATTCGCCATCAGTATCGTGCTGTGGAGCCTTGTGATCGACAAGATTGGTTACAAACAGGCCATGATTTTTGGATTTGTTTGTCACGTCGTTTCCGCGATTTTGACCGTTACGGCGAAGGGTTATTGGGGACTGTATTGGGCGACCTTTATTGTTGCGCTGGGCAATGGGACGGTCGAAGCGTACATCAATCCGGTGGTGGCCACGATATTCAGCAAGGAAAAAACGAAATGGCTGAATATCCTGCATGCCGGGTGGCCTGGCGGACTCGTACTGGGCGGCGTGCTGACCATCACCGTCGGAGCGATGGGCATCGACGACTGGCGACTCAAGGTTTTGTTGTTGCTGGTTCCGGTGGTAATTTATTTCCTGATGTTGATTGGCCAAAAGTTTCCTGTGAACGAACGCGTCGCGGCAGGCGTCAGTTACAAGGACATGTTGCGTGAGGTTGGTTTTGTTGGCTTC
>JBPCVB010000263.1:0-2933 GCA_051010855.1 Pirellulaceae bacterium
ATATCTACATTTGGGATCGCCAGGTAAACGATGTCGAGCCGGGAAGCCGCGATATCGCCATGGTGTTTCAGAACTACGCCCTGTATCCGCATATGACCGTGCGGGACAACATGTCGTTTGGCTTGCGGATGCGGCGAACTGGCAAAGCGGAGATCGAGCAGCGTGTCGCGGAAGCCGCTGAGATTCTGTCCATCGAATCACTGCTGGACCGGCGTCCTCGCCAACTGTCGGGCGGTCAACGGCAACGTGTGGCCGTCGGCCGTGCTATCGTCCGCAAACCAGCTGCGTTTCTGTTTGACGAGCCGCTTTCCAATCTCGATGCCAAATTACGGGTACAGATGCGCAAGGAACTGGCCCAGCTGCATCATCGCCTGAAGACGACGACAATTTATGTTACCCATGATCAGGTCGAAGCCATGACGCTGGGTGAACGGATTGTTGTGATGAATGAAGGCGTTATCCAGCAGGTGGCGATGCCTATGGAGTTGTACGAGTCGCCCGCGAACCAGTTCGTGGCCAGCTTTATCGGCAGCCCCTCGATGAACATGATCCAGGGGCAAGTCGAGCAGCAGGACGCCGGCCATGTTTTCAGGAGCGGCGAGGCTGAATTTCCAGTCAGAGCTCCGGACGGCGCAGGTACCTATGTCTTTGGATTTCGTCCGGAACATGTGACGCTGGACGCCAGCGATCCACAGCTTGCCGAAGTCGACATCGAGGTCGTCGAGCGGCTTGGTGATGAGACCATGATTTACTTCGAACTGGCGGGTCGCCCGTGTGTTGCCAGGCTCGAGGGGAATGCTGACGCAAAACGTGGATCCCGTATCGCGCTGCATTTACCGGCTGACCGGTGGTATTTGTTCTCCAGCGAGCCGCACGGTTCAACCGTTGCGTCCGGAAACAACCCGGGTTGATGACGGGCCCATCCACCCTATGGAACAATCCGTGAACGCCGAATCACTGGATAACCAGGTGTCCCGTGCCAGGCAAACATGCCTGGAGCGATTCGGCCGCCCAGCACAATGGACGGCAGTGGCACCTGGGCGAGTCAATCTGATCGGCGGCCATATCGACTACAACGATGGCATCGTCATGCCAATCGCGATCCAGCGATACGCCGTTGTAGCCGGCGTGCCCAACGACTCCAAACAGGCTTCGATTTTCAGCGAGTCGGAATCCGCAGCCATAGAATTCCAACTTGATGAAGTTCCGCAGCCGTTGCCGCCGGGATCGTGGGGCAATTATCCACTCGGTGTGGTGACGGAGTTCATGCGGCGGAATTATTCCCTTCCCGGCTTTGATGCCGTGGTTTGTTCGTCGGTGCCCGCCGGTGCTGGCTTGTCGAGCAGCGCTGCTTTGGAGGTCGCCACCGCCACGTTTCTGGAAGCGGTTCTGGGCACCAAGCTCGACCCATTGGAAAAGGCCTGCATGTGCCAGGCCGCTGAGCACGATTTTGCCGGGGTCCCTTGCGGTTTGATGGATCAAGTTGCCTCAGTATTTGCAGCCTCGGGGCAAATCGTCCGTATGGATTGTCAATCGAACGCGATCGAGGGCATTGCGCTGGACGAAGAGATTTCGGTGGTGATCATCTCCAGCCATGAGCCACATCGGCTTGTTGCGGGCGAATATGCGATTCGGCGACAACAGGCAAATAGGGCGTTGAAGTCCTTGGGAAAGAAGTCATGGCGGGACGTGTCACCGGATGACTTGTCGGCAAAACGTCAACAACTCAACGACATCCATTATCGAAGAGCCCGTCATATTGTGACGGAAATCAAACGGGCGAAGCAGTTTGCGGTTGCGCTGGCCCAAAAGGACTGGACCGGGGCGGGTCGGTTGCTCTATGCCAGTCACCAGTCTTTGCGGGTGGACTATGAGGTTAGTTCCGGACGGCTTGATCTGCTGGTCGAAACTGGCCAGAGCCTTGATGCGAAGAGCGGGCTTTATGGTATGCGCATGACGGGGGGCGGATTTGGTGGTTGTGTGGTGGGGCTTGTCAGGACCGACTACACCGAATCGGTAATACAGGCGATTCAACATGGCTTCCAACTGGCGACGGGCGTTCGTCCGGAAGCGTTTGCGACTCGACCGGCTCAGGGAGCACACGTTATCGCCTGATGGTCGCGCATTAGTCGGGGCGACGAAGCCCCGCTTGTGGGGAATGCATTGGTAATTGTTCCAGCCGACAAACTTGTGCCCATGGGCCGATTTTCTCCCATTGGGCGAATCTGCATATCATGAAAACCCGATCAAACGCATTTGGTACGAGACGGACAAACGGTCGGCAAGCGGCAAATCCGGGTCCCGGACCACATGGAAAACCTTTCGTTCGCCGATTTTTGGCGTAGAATTTAAGGTCGTCATACAACCGGCTGCACCCAGTCCGGGCGGTGTGACATGCCTTTTCCAAATCCTGCCAGCGTTCCACATCCGCGACCTCATCGCAGATTTCGTTCTATGGACCAGATTACGCTACGTATCCTTGATGGTGCCGATCGTGGTCGGGTCTACAAGGAGTTTGATCCGCCCATCACGATAGGTCGCGAAGAGGGCAATACGATTCAGCTAAACGACGAGCGGGTTAGCCGGTTTCATCTCAAGATACAACGCGACCACGACGACCTGGTGCTTACCGATCTGGCAAGCACCAACGGAACGAAGGTCAATGGCGAAGACACGCATTTGCGGATCATGCGACATGGCGACCTGATTTCGGTCGGTCGCAGCACGCTGGTTTTTGGGTCACGCACCGAAATCAATCACCGCTTGCGAAAACTCTATCAGACGGCTGAAAGAACCGAACAGGGTGACGAACTCGATTTCAACGATTCCGGCAACTGGAACAAGCTGGTCAACCAGACGGATGCACAGCTCAAATTGCTGGAGATGGATCCGCCCAAGCTGCCTTCGCGTTTGTCACCGGGACAGGCCGCCCA
>JBPCVB010000264.1:0-2931 GCA_051010855.1 Pirellulaceae bacterium
GGCAGAAGTATTTCACACAGCCTCAGCAGTTTGTGGCCCGAAAAAGTGAAACCGGCGATTTGCTGTTCGTCGAAATCGAAGGCGACACCGATCGCGTCTTCGTGGGAGAACCTCTCGACTTGACCCTGAAAATCTGGCTCAAACCCTATCGCGATCGCCGACGCAATATCACGATGTCCGAAGGTGATATGTGGCAGATGATCTCCAGGCAATCCTCGTGGGGCAGTTTTGCTGATCGTATCAATGAACTGGCTGAGAACCGACAACGGCCCGGCGGCCGCGAAGTGCTTCACGACGACGGACAGGGAAACCAGGCCAGTTACTACCTGTACGAAATCGATGCCACCGTCTATCCGCGCCGTCCTGGCAACATCGCGAGTGGCGACGTGCAAATCATCCTCAACTATCCCACGGCCCTGGGGAAATCGCGAGATCCTTTTGAATCAATGTTGGGTGACAGCATGTTTGGCCGCGATTCCTTTGGCAGCCATTCACGGCTTTCCCAAATGATGCAGGACGAGTTCTTTGCATCACCGTTTCGCAATCGCGTGTCGGTGTCCTCGACGCGTCCGGTCGTTGGTCAGGCCAGCGTCGATGAAACCAGGGTTCTGCCAGTGCCCACAGCCGGCCGGCCCGTCGATTACCAGGGTGCGGTCGGACAGTATCGCATCGTCACTGAAGCGCCTCAGACCTCCGTCAATGCGGGTGATCCCATCACATTAAACATCGGCATCGTTGGCACGGGTCCAATGGAACTGGTCCAGGCACCGCCGCTGGCGCAGTTTCCCGAACTGGTTGCCGAATTCAAGGTCGCGAATGAACCGTTGGCCGGTTTTGTGGAAGATAACACCAAGGTTTTCTCAACCACCATTCGGCCGCGCAACGAAGGCGTTGCGGAAATCCCGGCGATTCCATTTAGCTTCTTTGATCCTGCGACGGAACAATTCAGAACGGTCATGAGCAAGCCCATCTCGATCTCCGTCGACAAGGCTGATGCGCTCTCACTCGATGCTATTGTCGGAAATGCATCCGGACGTCAGGACAGTCAACAAGATATGGTTGCAGGCGCCCAACCGTTGCTTCCCGAGTTCACCAATGATCACAGCGCAAATGTGCTGATTTCACAAACGAGTACACAGAGTGAATTGCCCTGGTGGTGGTTGCTGGTCGCCGCGGGGCCGGTTGTTTGGCTGGGAATGATGTTGTTTCGTTCACGCGGCTGGTGGGCCAGACTGGGTTCGCGTTTTGTGTCGGCACGCACACAAAGCCTGCGGCGGATTGAGCGAGCAGAAAATGAGGCGAAGATCTCGGCAGCCATGATCCAGTACATTGCACGACGTACCAGACGGCCGTGCTCCAGCGTCAATAGTGCGGCAGGTGCGCTGCGTGCTTGTGGCTTGCCCGAACTTGCGACTCAGGTTGAATCATTCCTGCACGGTCTGCATGCCGAGCAATTTGCGGGAATGCCTGTCGAATCGCCGGTCAAGCCAGTCCATACCGCTCGCGATATCATTCATCAGATCGACAAAGGACTAGCCAGTTCGCGAAAGTCGCGAATACGTCGCCCGATTACTGCAAAAGGCAAAAAACGCCGCAGGCATCGGGCCGTACACAGCCTGGCGTTGTTGATCGTTGCCGGCACGAGCCTGTTTGCCGTCGGTCAGGCGATGGCAGAAGAGCCCGGGGGTGCAACGCAACGGCAGTCGAACGAGTGGGTCCTTTCGTCACACCAGCAACAGATCATGCTGCAGGAAGCGGCTGACATCTATTCGCAGGCCACCGAAATCGCAGCGACAGACGAGCCAGGAAGTGGACATTTATTTGAACAGGCTGCGCGCAAGTACAAAATGCTGATTGATAGTGGCGTCGACAACAGCCAGCTGTTCGCGAATCTTGGAAACGCGTATTTGCAGAGCGGGCAACTCGGACACGCTATCGCCAGTTATGAACGTGCCAGACAGCTGGACTCGCACGATCGGCAATTGCGAACCAACCTTGAGTTCGCCAATTCACTGGTTGCCAGTCAGCCTGATTCGGCGAAGGCGTTACCCACTGGCCTTGCATCTCGTCTTTACCGGGCCAATCAAGACGTGGTCAAGGCAGTCGGCCGGCCAGCTCTTGTCTGGACACTGTGCATTGCGTCGCTGGTTTTCTGGGGTCTCGTCATCGGACGTACGGCAGGCTGGAAGATCCCGGTGCGCCGCTTGGCCGTAGTGCCAATGCTGTTGATGGCCGTGGCGCTGACCTCCGTTTTGATGACCAATGCGTCAACCAGTAATAAACATCGAACAGGAATCGTTGTTGCATCCAGCATGACGCTGTTCATCGGTGACGGAGAGCAGTTCGATCAGGTGCATAACGTCCGGGACGCGGAAGGGCGTCGTGTCGAACTGCTGGCCGAGCGGGGATCGTGGACACAAATTGCTACGCGCGACGGCTATAGCGGCTGGGTCGAATCAAAAACTGTAGAGCCAATCGTCTGGTAGCGTAACGCAGGGCGGGCCCGTAGTCTGTCCTGCGTTTAGCTGCCTCGACGAAACAGCGTGAACAGCACCAGTCCACTGAGTACCGTCACGGCAAACCCGATCAATTGTTGCGGACGGTTAATAGCAGAAAGCGTGGCCAACCCAATCGTGGCCGCCACGTAGATTCCCGCGATCAGGGCAAACATCAGGGATCGCACCGACGACCGGCCCTCCACCCGCGACCAAAACAGACAGGCCACTGTTAACGCGGCGCTCACTGACAAGGTAAAGCCCAGATAATCAAGCAGCGATTGCAGGTTGGAAAAACTCACCACAATCACCGCCAGCGCCACCTGCAGCCAGATCGCATTCATGGGCACGTCCAGTCGCCCACGCGTGGCAGCCGAAAAAATATTGGGAAACACGCCATCCTCGGCCATTTTGGCATACACCCGCGGCCCGGCGA
>JBPCVB010000265.1:0-6977 GCA_051010855.1 Pirellulaceae bacterium
GCCGTCTAGGACCGGCCGTGGAGGACCCCAGTCCCTGACCGGTGAAGAACTCACTGTTCACGCCGAAGGGGTCGTTGAACTCCCATGCTTGGGGTTTCAGGGTCGAATCGATCTGGCCCTTTGGAAGCGTAGCCTGCAATCTCAAAAGGCTGGTCAGCAAAAAATGACGGCCTCAAAAAAACGGTCGTTTGGTGCGGAGTCCGATAAACTCACGGATATTTGAACTTGTTTCAAGCGTTGAGGCTTTGGTCGATCCGTTTGTTATGCCCTTTGCAGCTGCGAGAATGTCGTAACCGGTAACTGCCGACAATCAATGCCGGCAGGTAAATTGGCACGAAGGCCGCGCCAACGAACCAGGAAACATGCAGGAAAGTAGCGATGGTTGGATATCGTCTCGCATCAAAAAACGTGAGCAGGAATCCCGCAAAAATGCATGCAATCGCAGTGTATGCGAAACATATCGATGCCCAGAAATCATGTTCAACTATCGCCGCCGGCAACATCAGTGCTGCAACGAGACCAATCAAGCAAAAGACCGATCCAAACAGAAGCCACAGCCATCGCGTTGAGGTAAACGTCGGCTGCCAATCCAAAGAAAGGCTCAGGGCAGGATAACGGGCAATCGAGTAGTAACCAGGTAATATGCCGACAATGCCCGGGGTCCAAAGCAAGATCAGAATCGGCCAGCCCCAAGCCGGGATTCCGTTTCCGCGAACAGGAACGAACAGGTCGATAACAGACACGATCAATCCGCCAGCCATCAAGCCGACAACCGAAATTCCGATGCATCGAAAAGAGGCATCAACCGAGAACGGCATTTCGACGTCAGAGTAAGGATCGAGTTGGGTCATCACGTGCCCCCGCCGATTCGCGCTCAATAGGCATCAACACATCACCGGCTTCATAACGGCTAACCGGCTTCGGCCAACGATTTGTTATCCGCGATTGCATTGTTTTAGCGATCCACCGAAAGCATGCGGTTCATATGTTCATTAAATCCAGCCATGTCGCACACGTTCTGGCCGATCCTGGTTGTCATTGCGTTTTCCTTTTTCGGTAGATGTAAAATGCAGTCAGTAGTGCCAAAAAACTGCCGAAACTCCAGCCGATGCCCGCCTTTGCCAAGAGTGTAAGTCTTATGATAAGTTCCGCTGCCGCTAAACATGAAGTCTTGATGAAGGGCGAGGTATTTTGAGAAGTTGTCTAGTCCGAGGGTTTCAAGAACGTCCGCCTCGCCCATCGTTGGTTGGATGTTTTGAAATCGAAACTCAATTTCCTTTAGGGATAGTTTCGGTGTCTCACTGTGCTCGTCGTGTTCGTTGGCGAGCGCAATGATCGGTTGAAAAGCGGGGCTTTCGTGTTTTGCTCGAATGAAGGACAAGGCAAAAACTGCAACTACCGCCAGGGTCATTGTCGCAGACAACACAAGTACCCGAAGTTCCGATGTCATTATGATTTAACCCGGTGTACGAATGATCGGATTCTGAAGGATTAAGCTCACAGCGGATAACAATTATTTAACGAACGTTCGTCTATCGGAATAGCATTCTCGTCCATGGACATCCAATCGAATCAGCCCGCCATCAGGAGCCGCAGAGTTGTTGGACTTGTAAGAACTGCGAATCTCGAGGCGGCAAACGCTAGCGGACCAAGAAACGTTCCATTTGCGGGCTGCATCAGCCGAAGGGACGGCGTTTCGATTCGCTAATGAACTGTGTCCCCAAAACTCATCTCATAAATCAAAGTCGCAAAAATCGTTGGATATTGAGGTTGCTGGACACGGTCATAGAGACGCCCACTCCGACAGTGCGATTACAAATAGAACTTCATCGGAGGCGTGAAAGACGGGATTACACCTGGAAGGAGTCGAACCGTAATGCTTATGCCGCGCTTCGGATACGGGGAATGGCCGTATCAAACATCCGGCAGGTGCCAGGGATCGCGGCGGGGACGGTCCAGGAAATGATTGTCGGCCGGATCGGCGAATGACCAGGTCTCGGGTTTCCAGCGGAATGAACGCCGGTTCCAGTACGCGAGATTGCCCAGATGTGCGATCGTGACCGTGCGTGCGCCCACTTCCACGTCGGCGATCGGCTTGTTGCGGCTGGCAATCGAATCCAGCCAGTTGCGATGGTGACCTGGCGATACCGGCAAGTGCACGTCGTCATCGGCCAGCGGCGTGGTGATGATCTCCTCCGGGTCGCTGGTCAAAACACCGCGATCGATGTGCAAGGTGCCCCGCTCGCCGTGAAACACACAACCGCCTGGCCCGCCGTGAACCATTTCGACGCCATCAGCATACACATAGCGCACGCCAATGCCGCTGTCCGGATCGGCCGGCGGAATAATCTCGACAGGTCCTGAATCGTCATACCCCAGCGCCCACTGCGCGATGTCGTAATGGTGTGCACCCATATCGGTGTGGCCACCGCCCGAGTATTCCCGGTAATCTCGCCATCTCGGGAAGTGATCATGCATGCCGCGGGGACTAAGGATCGAGTTGTACGGTCGTGACGGCGCGGGACCCAGCCACATATCCCATTCCAGGCCGGGTTCAATTTCTTCCTCGGGCAAGTCGCAGGATTTGCTGGGCCCGCCGACTCCTACCGTAACCCTGGAAATTTTGCCCAGCCGGCCACTGCGAATAAACTCTACCGCTTCGCGAAACTGGCCAAACACATTCGAGCGTTGCTGGCTGCCGGTTTGTACCACTCGATCGTATTTCCGCGCTGCCGCGACGCAACGTTCCGCTTCGCGAATGGTCAACGTCAATGGCTTTTCACAATACACATCCTTGCCAGCCTGACAGGCCTCAATAACTGGTATGGCATGCCAGTGATCCGGTGTCGCGATGCAGACCGCGTCGATATCCTCGCGGGCAATGATCTCGCGATAGTCATAAACGGCATCACAGCCCCGAAATGTCTGCTTGCCATCCGTATAGTATTCATTCACAAGTTGCTGGAACAATTCGCGCCGGTTCTGGTCGACTTCGCACACCGCAACCACCTGTACATCGGGCTGCTGCAACAATTCCGGCAAGTGATAACCTTTGGAAATCTTTCCACAGCCGATCAAACCTACCGTGATCCGATCACTTGGCGCACGGCGCTGAAGGGCTTGTCCCCATGCTGAAACGGGAATCATCATCGGCGCCGCCAGCACCGCCGAAGTCTGAAGAAACGTCCTGCGACTGGGTCCGGTCGGGGATCTGATCATTCCGCATCTCCAAAGTGTCATGGACTACGCAGCCTCTGCCGACTGCATGGTACCCTCGACTGCCGGGGTTTTCTCGTCTTGAATAAACACGGCCGCCGTTAATGCAGCCAGGACGGCGAGCACGGCCGTCACATAGAGAACGATTCGGTAACCGTCGATAAAGGCCTCATTAAAAACAACGTTCAGTCGGGCTGTTAAATCGGCATCGAAAGAAGCTGGTATCTCGGCCGCTCCCAGATTGACGCTCTGTTCGAGAAGGAGAACGCGTTGCTCCTCAGGCAGGTCCAGATTCTCCAGGCGGGAATCCAGCGAATTCGCAAACGTACCGAGCACGACCGGGCCAAAGATGGCGATGGCAAGTACGGCAGCAACCCGGGAAACTGCATTGTTCACGCCCGAAGCAAGTCCTGCGCGGCGTTCTCCAACCGACCCCATGACCGTGGTGGTCAACGGCGCCACGCTGATCGCCATACCCAGCCCCATAACGACAACCGCGGGGAAGTACGTGGTCCAGTAACTTCCGCCGACACCCGGTCGGGCAAACAACAACAATCCGACTGCGGTAATGAGTGGCCCGGCTATGAGAGGTAGCCTGGCTCCGAAGCGGTTCACAAGCCCCCCGACCATCGCGACAAAAAGAACATCAACAGGATAAATGGCAAATTGGCCGCTCCCGCTGCGGTGGCGTCGTAGCCCTGAACCTGGATCAGGATCAACGGAAAGAAAAACATCGAGCCCGCCAATGCCGCGTACAGAAAAAGAGTTAGCAAATTGGCACCAGCAAAGCTGCGAATTCGAAAAAGGCCCAGCGGCAGCATCGGATGTTTGCTCTTGTATTCGTGCCACAGGAAGCCAGCCAGCAATAATACACCGAGGGCCAGGGACCCGACGACTGCTGGAGATTTCCATCCACGAATCGGCGCTTCGACAAATCCGAACGTCAAACCGGCAAGTCCCAGAGTCACCAACAGCGCACCGGCCAAATCAAGCGGCCCTTGCTCGTCCTCACTTCGACTTTCAGGAACTACACGCGCCGCGATAATCAAAGTGACTGTCGCCATAGGTATGTTCATGAAAAAGAGCCAACGCCAGGAGGCGATGTCGAGGAGCAGGCCACCCAGAAGCAGGCCCAGACCGGCACTGATCGCCGAGAACCCGGACCATATTCCGATCGCCTTGCCACGTTCGGCCTTTGGGAAAGATGAACTAATGATGGCCAGACTACCGGGAACAAGGAGTGCTCCGGCAACGCCCTGGGCTGCCCGCGCTACGACAAGCTGGGACACTGACTGCGCAAGTCCGCAGCACACAGAGGCAACCGCAAACAGGCCTACGCCAAACATGAAGACGCGTTTGCGACCGTAACGATCACCCAGCGCTCCCCCAACCAGCAACAAGGCGGCAAGAAACAACGCGTAGGCTTCCACCACCCATTGTGCGCCTGCGACCGTGGCACCCAACTCATCCTGCAGCGTGGGAAGCGCAATATTGACAACCGTACCGTCGATGAAGGCCATACTGGAACCGAGAATGGTCGCGGTCAGAATCCACGCCGAGTGCGCGTAGTGAATTCCCCGGCATGGCGGACCCAGAATCACGCCATCGTCACACGGGCGTTTCGCCAGGCAAACCACTGGCTGCTCCTTGTACCGGGCAAGTGACCGGCGACACCCACGTTGCCGGAACGGATCCAGCAACCCGTGTGTTGCCGATATGTCGGTTGCCTGCCCTAATCTCCTTTGGCAGCTCGCAGCACCGGATAATATTGGGTGAACACCCAGTCTTCAGCGGCCGAGGTTTCGTGGCAGGAATTGCAATTTGCAGCCGGCTGAGCCGATGCATTTTCGGCCAGGGGGTACTCGTGTCCAAAACTGAAATACGCCCAACTCCCTGGTTCATCCCCGAATCGCTCGCTGTCCTTGATCGTCACTTCAAGTCCAATGTATTCTCCCATGAAGTAGCCTGCTCCGCTTGTGGCGGACTTGCTGCCGACACTAATGAGCTCTTTCACGAGCATCGTACCGTCACGAAATTCGCCAGTCTCTTCGTAGTGCTCAAAGCTCTCGGTATCCATGTAAACCACATGAAATTCCGGGAATGGAGCCTCGCCACCATTCATGTCATTGGGTGTCACGGGCGTCCCCACGAAGGTCCATTTGCGGTATCCTTCCGGCCGAATCAACTCGCCATCGTCTGTGAATTTGGCAGGACCATCCAGGTTCGCCGATGCCGACCATCCCGATGATGTCGCCGCGACGGCTTGACCCCCGGATGTTAATGACGCCCACAGAATTCCGGCGGCCAAAAAAGCAGCTACACCCCCAAAGACCAACGCGCCTTGATACCACTTTCTGCAATCTCTCATAGCAATTCCTTCCCGGGACAAGGTTGAAAATCAAACTGCTGTGTTAACGATGCAAGTCGTTCGCCCTGGCTGACCGTCGCTAGTCGTCAGATGTACCGACCGCAGGAACCGCCAGCTCGGGATAGCCCTGAATGTAGATCCAGTCGGTCTCCTGCGCAGGCACATGGCATCCCAGACAACTGGTCCTGAAGTTAGTGGTTACATTCGTTTCCGGATCGCCCGCTTCGAATAGCGCCCAACCCCAGCCATTTCCCCAGATGTTGTTATCGGGGAACCGCCCGGTGCTGTCTTTCACCATAACGAACCACACCTTGATATTTGTCGACCAGGCCGCGTGACCCGTCGTCAACCCGTCGGCGCTGGTTTCCCGAACTTCCTTTACCAACACCGCACCATCGGGAAACTCACCAGTGCGACGAAATGCTTCGATGGACTCGGGTTGGGTATAAACATCGTGAATCTCGGAAACCGTCTCTCCCTCTTTGGATGCCACGGCAAAACCACCGATGTGCGACCAGCGCAATTTGTAGTCAACGGGCCGCTGGATGTTTCCTTCCTCATCAACATAGGGTGAGAACTCCTGTTCTTGCAGTGCCCTCGTACTTGCGCCATGTCCATAAAGAATTCCAACAACCGCACCGACCGTCAGACAGCATGCCAAAACAACCTGGCAAGTCTTGTGGATGGTCATGGCCTCTCCCCGATGTTAGGAATGTCATGGGCGAGATGGCATTCTAGAGGGCAGTTTTGACCGAAAGCAAAGCAAAAAGTCCTGGGGCAATACAGAAACAACCAATTTGCCAATGGCCCGGTACCGTGCCAGCCTTCTCGCGTTGTTCACGCTGCAATTTGGAGCCCAGTTCCTCGACATGCCAGTTTACAATCGAGTCTGTCAGTACCGAACAATCTGATGAAACATGGCCGAATTCACAATTGTCAACGTCGACGCCGGGAATGTGGAAGAGCACGGGTTCTTTTGCGTCAAAAATAATAAGCACCCAGGCTATGTTGCCAAACTGGAATGGCTACGGGAGCGATTTAACGAAGGCTTGCGAATCAAGTTGATCCAGACGAAGGATGGCAAAAAAGCCGGCTTCCTCGAATACATTCCCGGTGAGTACACGTGGCGCGTCGTGAATGCGGAAGGATACCTGTTGATCCATTGCCTGTGGGTTGCTTCAAACAAGTTCCCGTATCGCGGTATGGCCAAAGCTCTGTTCTCCGAATGCCAACGCGACGCCAAATGCAGCGGCCATCGAGGCGTGGCCGTGGTTACCAGCGACGGACCATGGATGGCAGGCAGCGAAGTGTATCTCAAGTACGGATTTCAACTTACCGACCAGGCTCCACCTCATTTTCAGTTGCTAACCAAACGAATTGGCAAGACCAGGCA
>JBPCVB010000266.1:0-3806 GCA_051010855.1 Pirellulaceae bacterium
CAAATACTACGCGCCGCAACTAAAACGATCGCTGAAAGACATCGCGGCCGCTAACAGCCTGTCCGTCGGTGAATTGCAAAACCGGTTACACGCTATCAACACCAGACTTTTAAAGATCCGCGAACAGCGTCCCCGACCGCTTCTCGACAACAAAATCCTTACCAGCTGGAACGGCTTGATGATTCGCGGGCTGGCGGATGCCGGACGCATCCTGGAGAAACCCGAATACGTTGAAGCTGCGGTCAAGGCCGCCGAATTTGTCCTGAACCACTCTTACGTTGACGGTCGGTTGAAACGTACATTCACAGCTGGCCAGGCACGGCTGAATGGCTACCTGGATGACTACGCGTTTCTCATCGATGGATTACTCGGCTTGCACCAGGCAACGGGCGACGAGAAATGGCTGAAGCATGCCGGGGAACTGCAGATCAAACAAAACGAACTATATTGGGACGACAAGGCGGGGGGCTTCTTTTTTACATCCACCGATCACGAATCACTTTTGGCTCGAGCCAAGAATCCTGCGGATGGCGCGTTGCCGTCAGGCAACTCGGTATCCATGGCCAACCTGATGTATCTGGCCACCGCCCTGGAAAAAGCCGAATACCGCGACATGGTAAAAAAGTCACTGGAAGGATCCAGCAGCTTGATGAATGACTTTCCCACGATTGCACCGAGACTTTTGATCCCGGTGAAAGAGTTGCTTAAGTAGGCGAAAAGGCCTGACCCTTGCGACTGCTGTCCTGATCGTGCCCGGATGACTAATGCGTGGGCAGGTTGCCTTCGCCGTGCTGTGGATGAACGGTGGGAAAGTTTTTCACGATGGCAGCGCTATCCGGATTCAGCCAGGCAGCTATCGGAGCCGGTTTGCCGTAGTAGAAACCCTGAGCCAGTGCGAAGTTCATCTCCTTCAGCACCTCGTGCGACTCTTCGCACTCCACGCCTTCGGCCAGTGACACAATACCCAGATCATTCACCATCTTGGCAATCAATGATACGACTTCCTTGCGTTTGTCGGTGGCCCGGTGAATGTCACGAGTTAACTTCATGTCAAACTTGACCACATCCGGTCGTACTTCACTCAGTTCCACCAGGCGAGCCCGGCCAACACCGAAATCGTCGAAGGCCAGCTTCATATCAAGATCCGCCAGTTGTTGACGCATTTCGATAATCAGTTTGGGATTGGTAATCGCGGCCTCATGAATTTCCAGCGTAATCTTCAGATCCGGCGACAGCTCTCGCAGAGCCGCCAACGAATCGATCAGACCAATTCGCGCCAGTTCCGAAGGATGCGTATTCAGGTAAATATCCATTTCGCCGGGCAAGGCTTCACACAATTGAACACCCTGGACCCGCATAACTCGACTCAATTCAGCTTCCAGATTAAGTTTCGACGCTGCTGAAAACATTTCGGCAGGAGTCTTCAGACCGAACAAGCGGCTTCGTCCCAGCACTTCATAACCAATTTTCACGCCAGTCTTGACTTCCACGATGGGTTGGAAAAACGGAACCAGCCCGCCATCGTTCATCAGTCGATCAAATTGCATCATCGCCAGGGCGCGGTCACAGGAATCCTCCTGCTGTGTGTGTGATTCAGTATTCTGGCGACCCCGCGACAATCGAAACACAACCGTGGCAAACTGAATCAGATCGCCTTCGTCCAGTGCCGTGTAACCGTCTTCCAGGCGTTGACCGTTGACATAAGTCCCGTTGGTACTGCCCTGGTCTCGCAGGCACAGTCGACCGTCCTGCTCGAAAAACTCAGCGTGCGATTTGGATACACTGCTACAGGGAATTGATACCGGCGCATCTGAACGGCGACCGACCTCGGCAGGCAAGGCGGGAATCATGACCCGGCGAATGCCTTCCGATTCATTTATCTGTCCAGACAGGAACCAGTCGTTGGAACCGACTGCGAGATTTTCTGCTTGATTTTGAGTTTCCATTTTTTCCAATTTGGTTCGATCCGCAATGCGAACCTGGCCTGAAAAAGTCGGGTGAAATCAGTTTGTTGGCGTGAAACCGCCTTTAACATGTAGCATAGGCAAAACCTTCAGCAACCAAAATTCGCTGGAAAGCGGCTTCTTTTCCCGCCTTGTCGTTTTTGTCCAGGGAACCGCCGGAATCCGTAAATTCATGACCTATATGTGATTGGGTAATAGTTCACTGGTCTTCGCCAGGATCATGCCCAGCGAACAGTCATAACGGAGATACCAGTAATGAGCATTACTGAACCAGGTTCCGGATCCCTCGATCTACTCGCGACAATTTTGTCGGATGAGGCGTTTCGCCCGAATGAACCGGCCAGCATCAGCGAAACCGGATTGCCATTGTCATTGATCGAATCGTTGATTTGCAAACGACTGTTGCTCGCCGGACGTCGTAGCGGCCGGCAGCTGGCAGAAGAACTCTGCATGCCCTTTAACCTGATCGAAAGCCTTTATCAAAACCTGCGTTCCCGCCAGATCATCGTGCACCAGGGATCGGCACCCCTAAACGACTATATCTATACATTGACTGAAACCGGTCGCGACCGAGCCAATCAGGACATGGCCACTTGCGCCTATGTAGGACCGGCACCCGTACCGTTGATGGATTATGTGCTGTCGGCAGAAGCCCAAACCATTCGCGCTGAATGTCCCAAGGAAAACCAGTTGATCGAGGCCTTCCGCGACATCTCCATTAACACGGACCTGTTTGAGAATCTGGGGCCCGCCATTAACTCTGGCGCCGGCCTGTTTCTGTACGGCGAACCGGGTAATGGTAAATCGACGCTGGCCCGCAAGATCACCCAGTGCTTTGGCCAGCAAATCTGGATCCCTCACGCCATTTTTGAAGACGGTCAAATCATCAAGTTGTATGACGCCGCGTTTCACGAGGAGTCCGGTGAAGAGAAAAAAAGCATCCTCAAAGACGCCGCCTACGACCGGCGGTGGGTAAAAATCAAGCGACCGACCGTTGTTGTGGGGGGTGAACTGACTCTGGACTCTCTGGAAATCCGGCACGATGATCGCAGCAACGTCAGCGAAGCCTCGCTGCAAATGAAAAGCAATTGCGGTTGCCTGCTCATCGATGACTTCGGCCGACAGCGAATTGAACCGACCGAATTGCTGAATCGCTGGATTGTGCCGCTGGAAAGCCGGATCGATTTCCTGACTCTGGCATCCGGCAAAAAAATCCAGGTACCGTTTGAGCAACTGATCATTTTCTCCACCAACCTGGAACCCGCCGACCTGGTCGATGAGGCCTTTCTGCGGCGTATTCCCTACAAGATTGAAATTGGAGATCCGTCGATCCAGGAATTCCATCGCCTTTTCCAGATTTATTGTCCGATGTTCAAATGTCACTACGACGAAAAGATCATCAACTATCTACTCGAAAAGCATTATCTGGCTCGCGGCCGCGCCATGCGTCGTTGTCATCCACGCGATCTGCTGGGTCAGATACGCAATTTCTGCGCCTACAAGGATCTGCCAATGGAGATCCTGCCCGAGTACTTTGATCGAGTGGTCAAGAGCTACTTTACGATCGTGATTGGCAACGAAGGAACGGAAACCGCAGCTGCGCCGGCGCGAAGCCAGGACTGAATACCGCTGCGGGTAAACGGTCAACCAACAAGCGATGCTCCCGAACAACCGCATTTTCCTTGTCCAACGCGCTAATCGACTCCCTACCTGCCACCTCGGCGACTCCGGGTAGGCAAACCTTGCCGAATCCAGCAATTGAGAACCTGGGAACATGGCTCGCTGCCCAACCCGGGAAGGGAATGCTAATTATCCGCCGCCCGTTGGTCGTTACTCAAGATA
>JBPCVB010000267.1:0-2957 GCA_051010855.1 Pirellulaceae bacterium
AGGCAAGGCCTCCGGCCGATAACAGTCGTGTCAGGTCACGGAGGGCCCAATGTCCCTGTTTCCACGTCCCAAATCCCCCCCCTTGGGTCCCATGACAGATTCCCTCACGCTCGATCCCGGCAGCGGGCAGATCGGCCATTTGCGGCTGCATGCTCCGACGCCCTTATGCCCCTATCGCGAAACGGCAAACGCCGGCTTTCCCAATTTTGACCGCCTCAATGTGGCTTTCCAGCAGGCCACAGGCTGGAAACTAGGGTGGTATGAAACCGCCGACAGCAACCAGTCGCGCAAGAAACGCGGACGCCCCGATTATCCAGCGGCAGGCATATTGGCCATCGATGATTTGTCGACCTTGATGCCCCCGGGGATTCCGTCCGCCAGCCGAATTTACTGCGAAAAGCTGGTCGACGAGCTGAATGAGACGCTTGCTGAACTCCATAAGGCCCGGGTCGCACTTTGGCAGCAAAACAACCCGGCTCCGGCCGGTCACCGCGAGCCGGCCAACAATGCCTATCGACGAATCGATCAGGCAGACCATTCGTTGAGCGTCCATCAGGCCTCGATTAGCCCGATCAACACTCCGTTTCAGGATCAGCAGTTGGGCATTACATCGTTGGTTAATGACCTAAAAACCGGATTCATGGAATGGTATGCAGATGAGCAGGGCAACATCCGTTTGCTACTGGCTGTGTGCCGTGAAACGGGTGAACCCAACCAGTCAGCCTTGTTAACCGCCCGCACGACGTTTTTGGCCGAGTGCCGCCACCAATCGCCTGAGTTGGAAATCGAGGTGGCGATTCGTGAAACGCTCGAACGCATGTTCCCTGAAGTTTCACTGGATCTGGTCAGCGCGACGCTGCATCGGTTGTCGGGCCAGTTCAGCATGACGGGCGATCATCGATTCCGGCTTGATAGTACTGCCATGGACGTTCGTATCGAGAAAGTCTCGGGCGGCACGCGATTAACCCACCTCGCTCGTGACCAGCATCTGTTCATTAGTCACTGGCCGACGGCCGGAATTCACAGCGGCTATCAGGACGAAGTTGATGAGTGGTGGTGGACATCGATTCGCGAGCTTCGCCAGGCTAACATCGAATCACTGGCGCCGGTCTTTGGCAACCGCCTGAAGAATTCCATTCCTTCGTTGTTGTTGCCGCCGAATTTGGCGATGGGTTTGTCACGGTAGTTACCGGCGTACAGGCACCGAGTACAAAGGAGTGGCTTTGGCCGCGTTCTGGTACCCACTCGCTCGCGCTTCGTGCTTGTATCTGTCAGGAGTTCTGGTACCCACTCGCTCGCGCTTCGTGCTTGTATTTGTCAGGAGTTCTGGTACCCACTCGCTCGCGCTTCGTGCTTGTATTCGTCAGGGTCTCTCGTGCGCGTGATGTGATCGCGGCTCCAGTCGAAGCGACTTTTCATTGCCGCATCCGAAGCGGGGGCGACGATAGGTGCCGTCGTCAACATGCGAACCTTCGATTCCGCTTGACGGTCCAGGTTGATGCCTTAGACTTTATCGGCTGCAAGTAATCAGCCTTGTGCTGCCGCGGGCGTGGCGGAACTGGCAGACGCGCATGGTTGAGGGCCATGTTCCCGCAAGGGAGTGGAGGTTCGAATCCTCTCGCCCGCACTTTCTCCTTACCCCGCGATTCATGTTCTCACTGATTGCCGGTCGTCGCGCATGAGCCAGATCGACGAATTTGAAAGCGCATTCAAATCGGCCGACAAGCCCGTTTTTCGCTTCGAGGAAATCGTAATTCGCCACGTCGTAGTGGTGCTGGATTCCGACAAGGGCGGCGCAGCCGAATTTCTGGAACGTGTCGACGGGTACCTTGAGGGATTCAGCTCGGGCGGTCCGGAATTCAAGGTGACGATCATCGAGGGTCGCGATTACAGCTCGGTCCAGGAATTGCTGGATAAGGTAACCGATTGCACGCCCGATCTGATTTGCACTTATCGAAACCTGCATATTCCGGCGACCGAGTTTCCTTACAGTCTGGGCGTCTACATCGACGTACTGACCCAGGCCACCGATATCCCGATACTGCTCATGCCGCGACCAATATGGCTGAACGACAGTACCGAGTTTCCGTCGCGCCCGGAATCGGTACTGGCGGTAACCGACCACCTGGCAGGCGATTATCACCTGGTCAGCATGGCAGCCCGCTTTGCCAGTGCCGGGGGGAAATTAACCCTGGTGCATGTCGAGGATCAGCTGACCTTTGACCGCTATATAGAGACAATCGGCAAGATCCCGGACCTGAATACCGATTTGGCCCGCGAAACAATCATGCACCAGTTGCTCAAGGAGCCTGCCGATTACATTCAGTCTTGCCGCAAGGGCGTCGAGGAGGCAGGGCTGCCTGTCGAAATCGAGTCGATCGTGACCGCCGGGCACCGTCTGGAAGACTATCGAAAATTGCTGCAGGAACGGCAAATTGATTTGCTCGTCATGAACACCAAGGACGACGAGCAAATGGCAATGCATGGATTGGCCTATCCTTTGTCGGTTGAATTTCGCAAGACGCCAATGTTGTTGTTGTAAATGCAGCCAAACGAGAGCAGTTGCCGGCGCGCAGATGGAGCCGGATTTGAATGTCGAATTTCGAACAAGGAATGTCGAAGTCAGAAGTATTCCGGGGAAACAGTATGACCTTCACTCGATTTCTGTTTGCGTGTGTGTTCCTGTTGTTTCTCGCCGCCACGATATCGGCGCAGGATTCCGACGAGCCTGTGGTTGTCGTCGAACAGCAAGAGAGCAAGCTGGTCGTCAATATTGAACAGGGTGCAGCAACAGAACTCTTCACCGAATACCGGTTCGCAGATTATGCGAAACCAATTCTCTATCCTGTGATGGCTGCTGGAAACGTACCGATCACCCGGCACTATCCGATGGATGAAGGGCATTCCGACGAAGCTCAGGATCATCCACATCACAAATCGCTTTGGTTCGCACACGG
>JBPCVB010000268.1:0-10706 GCA_051010855.1 Pirellulaceae bacterium
CCCCAGTTGATTAATGTGATTGCCGGCAACATGTCGCTTGTCGGACCGCGTCCCCATGCTACGGCACACAACGAACTGTACCGCAAGCAAATCGAAGGGTACATGTTACGGCACAAGATCAAACCGGGCATAACGGGCCTTGCACAAGTCAAAGGGTATCGCGGCGAAACCGATACGCTTGAAAAAATGGAAGGTCGAATTCGGTTCGACCACCAGTACATTCGCGAATGGTCCCTGTGGCTGGACCTGAAGATTCTCTGGCGCACTCTGGCCGTGGTATTCTCGCGCCAAAACGCTTACTAGTCGCTGATTGGTCACAGCGCCTCTATATTGGACCACGTGCAGACTGCGTGTGCTTCGAAAGGTGACCAATGCGTTCTCTCAAAATTTGCATGATTGCGCTAATTCTGGTTTTCGGTGTTGCGATTGCCGATGCGGACCAGCCACGGTGGATTGTCGTGCTGTCACAGCAACTGGACGAAGTAGTCGCCCCGTTATGCGATCATCGCAGAACGCAAGGCTACGACGTGGTGGTGTTGCACATCGAAGATATCGAAGGTGACGATCCGACAGAACAAGCGGAGGCCTTGCAAAAACGCCTGCGCGATTTGTCCGCCGAATCGACTGGACGCGATTTCGTCTTGCTGGTCGGCGACATGTTGCGAGCTGACGAAAAGGATGAAGACTGGCCGCGTGTGCCGCCCTGCGCAGGGACCCATGGACGCATGGCTAACTTGCCGACCGATTATGCCTTTGGTTGCAGCGAAGGTCCGTTGCCGGACGTTGCGGTCGGTCGCTTTCCCGCAGGAACTGCTGCGGAACTGCAAGTGATGGTGGACAAGACGCTGGCGTTTGAGCGTCAGGGCGTGGCCGCCGATTCCGGTTTACGCTGGCGCAACCGCATCAACATGATTGTCGGGCACCCGGGCGGAACCAATCATCTGGAACGTACCATGTCCGAGGCGTTCATCAACAACGCGATCGGTGAAGGGTTTGCGCGAATCCATCCGCTCTGGCAACTGGAGTCGCTGGTACACACACCCAGTTCGCCATTTTATTTGCACCAAAGCCAGCTCAGGGAACTGACCGACCGCATGTTTTCCGATGGCCCGGAACTGTTCACGATCTTTCTCGGTCATTCCCACGCCGTTGGTTTCGCATCCACGGGCGGATTCTTTTTTAATCACGACGACTGGAAAACATTGCCGGGAACCGATGCCGGCATCCTGTTTTCAACCGGTTGTTTTGGTTCGCAAATTCAGGGAGCCCATGGCGAGGGTTATGCGCAGGCCAGTCTGCGCAGCTCCGGCGGCTCTGTGGCTGCGATTGGGGCGACCGGACTCAGCTACGCAGCCGCCGGCAAATGGGCCATCGACGGGTTCTTTGAATGCGTAGCCGACGATCAGCCTCCGCAATTACTCGCCGATTACTGGATGGCAGCCTTGAAAGGCATAGCCACCTCACCCATGCCCGACGAGGTCTTTCTGGCACTGGACCAGGCAGATGGCAGTCGAGGCACCACGTCCATTGACCAGCAACGCCTGGAGCACCTGGAAATGTGGGTTCTGTTTGGTGATCCCGCATTACGCGTTCCTGCCGAATCACCGGCATTGGAGTTAAATGCCGAGTGGAATCCGGACGCAGACGGTCATGTCATTGAAATTTCGTCGCCGCTGTCGGATGAATGGTCGGACTGTGAATTTGTTGTGATCATCGAGCGGCCACTGAATTCGGAAGCAACCGACTTGCAACGAGTCCGGCGTCGCAAGGAGCTGGAACAACTGGACATCATTCTTGAGAACTGGAACAAGTCAAATCGGTTCGAGATCGCCCGAAAAACTGCGACGGTCACCGACGAGGGAATTCGTTTGTCGATCGAACTGCCCGATGAAATTCCGTGGGACCATCTGGTCATACGCGCACTCATGCAGTCCGGCGACAAGCGGCAAGTCGGACTCGCCGAAATAACGGTGCCACGTGATTGATCAACGCCGCTAGCGCGTCTGATCTGTGTATGAACCTGTTGAACTGATATCAGGAATTACAAATCCCGGGCCAGGATTACCCGGAACGGTCGTCACGCTGGTGCCTGACGACGCATCGGGTTTGGGATTCGGTGGAGTATCCGGAGCAGGCGGTGTGGCAACCGGTGCGGATCCTCCATTGGAGGATGGTGGAAACAGGTTTGGCGTCGGCGTTACCATCATGACCAGACCAAGTCCGATCAGCAGACCTGCAATAGCCGCTCCCAGCAGCATGCTCTTTCTCGATGGGCCCAGCGGACGAATACCCGCCTGGGCTTCATCCATCTTTGACAGAAAATCCACATTGCTCGCCGCGCGATAAATGGACTCGGCCTGTGAATATTCCTTACGCGAGTCCAGTAATTGCTGTTCGCGTTGATGAAGTTCGCTGACCAGCTGACGATATTCCACGCGTGCATCAACCAGTTCATTCATCCGTCCACGTATCTCCGCCTGTTTATTGGTCAGCATGCGAACGCGTTGCTCGGTCAACTGTTGCTGGGATGTCAGGCTGCGAACAACATTGGGAATTTCCTGATTGATTTGTGCGCGAATATCCTCGACCGCATTCAACGCTGCCTGATACAGGGGGTGTCGGTCTGAATAGCGTCCGCCCAGGTTGGATGCATTGACCTGTGCATCAAACAACTTGTTTTTCATCTGCAGCAAGGCGGGTTGCGAATCCAGTAGTTCACGCGGAGTGGCGACAAGCTGACCAGGGTCGATCGCCGCTGACTCCAAATGTTCGATCAGGCTGGCGATCACCGTGTGACTGGATCGGGCGCTGCGCATTTCGCTGTTGACCTGATCGAGACTTGATTGCAGGCCACTGTTGCCACTGGACAGGGGGTCATTCAGTCGCCTCAGCTCGCCCAGGTCAGCGCCCACACGTGTCTCCATTCGTTGCAGTTGAACAGCTGCCCGAGCATGATTCTCGTAAGCGAGATTCAGCGATTCCTCAACTTCCCGCATCATACTTTCCGCCCGACGCTGGCGAACGGTGCGGATTTCCGACTTTAGTTCGTCAAACAGAACTGACACAAGCTCTTCAGCACGCGCCGCCGATGAGGATTTGACGCGCATGGATAACACTTCGGTTTTGCCCAGTTCGCTACCACCGGGCGCAAAGAAGCTGATCGAACCCTGCATCGACTCGATCGTTTCCCGCGACGGCCATTCCGGCCTGGCCTCACCCCGCGTCGGGCCGACGATTTGCAAAACTCGACGCAGTACGACAGGTCGACGCGCGACCTCCTGGATCGTCTGCTGCGCGGTCTTCATAGTGTCCAGCGATTCAAAGCGGCCCGGACCCACGATGCGGCCAATTAATTCTTCTCTTACGACAAAGGATTGCGTCGCATCCCACTGTTTGGGCCCCACAAAACCAATCAGCAGACCAATCAAAACAGCGGCCATCAGCGGCACAATCCACAGACCGGGTCGCTGCCCCGCAGTATCGATCAGAGAGCGCAAATAGTCGGGCTCGCGCTGAGGAGTAGAAGTCGGATGTTGCTGGGTCATGCACTCAACCTTTTACAAACAAACCACCATCGGTGCTGGCACAAGCGCACCAGGTGACGATGGGACAAACGTCCTTAATCGTTTTTCGAACCGTTTGGGCGATCAATTTCAGGCGCGACTGGGGATTTGCAGCAGAATTGATCGACAGCACCGGTACCAGCGGCATTTGCGGCAAACACAACCCGACCGGCAGCTTTTGCCAGGGCTGCATGCGGGAGCTGTTTCCCGAGAGGATCACGCTCCCCACTGTTTTTGTAACGAGCACTGGTTGATTAGCGCCACTGCGGCTCGCCGTCAACAAGAGAGCGCTGTCCAACTAAAAACGGATTTGCAATCCGGATGCCAGCATCCAGCTTTCCCGACGTTGGCCGTTCTGAGCATTGTCGACCGAATTTTCGATCAGTCCGGTCGCATAGAAATCCAGCAGTTCATTGCAGTGCCAAAATACCTGACCAATTCCACGCGTCGTGATCTGGTCGTGTATGGGATCACCCAGGACATCGGACGGCAGAAACTGGCCAATCGAAAGCTGCCAGTCAAATCTCGGGTGCGAGCCAATCAGATTCGCGTAGTATCCCCAGCCGGTCAGCGGTTGCCTCAGTCCCTTGTTGAGTTGTCGGTTGTAAATGCTGCGACCCCAGAAGATATCATCCAGATCGAACCCTGGTCGACGCAATCCATACTCGTCATAGATGACTTCCGTCGAGAACATCAGCTGAGGCCTGATGCGAGCCATGAAGTCGACCCCGACATGACTCTTGTATTCCTTTTGGCTTTCGGACCCGATGCCGTCGTGCCATTTCACGCTCGCGCCGAAACTGGTGCGTGACAAATCCATGCCGACACGTGCCACCAGAGCCTTGGAGCTGTTGGTGTCCTGTTGGGGCCCGCCATTGGTCAGTGCCACCGCACATCGCAGGGGACCGGGATCCCAGCGTAACTGGGCGCCGGTTTCGCGGAAAAGGATCGCTTCACTGCGAATGAACGGCACATCGACAAACTGGTTGCGGGCGGACAAGCCGTAAAAACGGCCGAATGGCGTGGTAAAACGGCCGATTTCCACGGTCCAATCGCCAGTTTGGCTGACGATCGCCAGCTGGGATATCTCCAGCGTATCGACCTCGAAGTTGTACGCGAACGATTCACGTAATGCGAAATCCGTCAAAATATTTCGGTCAAACCGCTGGTTCAGAAACAACTCGGTGTACAGCAGCGCCAGTTTGTTGCCGCGTCGCATTCCCGCTTCGGCCCGCAATACACCTTCAACACCGAAAGTCACTTCGGCTCCCGTAAACTCGATCCGTTGATCATTCAGGTAGTAGCCTCGCGCCGCGAATCCATAGTCCAGCCAGCGCTCGCCATCGCAAACCTGTTGCAAACGCCGGCACAAGGCGCGGCCCTCATCGCCCCACGGCAAGCCCGGCGAGTTGAATCGGTGAACCCAGTCGTCCTGCTGTACGCTACAGCCAAACCAGGACCCGTCGTCGACCGGGCATTCCTGCGCTGCGAGCGCAGCTCCGCCGATCGCAAGAACAATACTTGCCATTAGCAACGCCAGGAAGGTCGGCAACTGGAACGGGTTTGAATTCATGCAGGGAGCCAGCGCAACCACCCTCGGTCGAGACGTACCTCGACACGCGGGGTCGTAGCGAAAGGACGGATGGGCGAAAGTTTCAGGACTGCGGGACGAAAAACAATAAAGAAAAGGATGCGGATTTTGTTAGCATCGTCGCCCGGCAGAATGCCCCTTGATGACTGCCAGCATATTGCGAATAGCCTGGCTGACCGTTAATCCTTGACGGCCCCTGTAACGCTGATTTTCAGGCAAACACCGCTGATCGCCGGGCCCGCATCCCCAAGGTTTGCCCGATCGTAACAGATTAACAGCCGATTGCCGGTTGGCCGTGGATCGTAAACGTCAGCCACCACCTGACCATTGACTGTCCTGAATTCCAGTTCCTGATCGTTCAATAGCAACCGGTCAGGCGGCGACCCGATGATCTCCAGCTGAATGTTCATCGCTCCGGTTGCTGGCCAGTTGAATTGCCGCGACAACTGCAGCTCTTCTAAATTGGTCTGCGATATCGGATCACCGATTTGCGACCAGTCTTCTCGCGTTCGGATATTGATCCGCTGCAACTTCGCACGGTCGCCATCATTTCGCGCAATGATCTCCCACGGACCATTAAGCTGAATGACATGGGGCTCGGACATAAGCGAGGGGGGGCTGGATCGCCGGGATGATTTCGGGAGGGCGAGGCTCCGTCCGAGCTAAGAACGCGGGTTGCGGTTCGGACGGAGCCTTGCCCTCCCGCATTCAGATAACTCGATTTCAACAAGACACAGTGCCTAGTTCGGCACAAAGCTTTCCTTGATCGACTTCTGCAGGATGATATTGGACTTCGATTCGAGCATGCGAATTGAAACCTGGATCGATCGAATGGGCCATGGGTAGGGTGGTTGCGTTTCCCGTTCAGCGTTCTCGTCAATGCCATCGGCGTTATTATTGTCGACCCCATCCACGCCTTCGTCGATCAGTCCGTCACTGTCCTGATCCTCGCCATCGCTTTCATACATGGCAGTCCACGTGCAGTACGTGTTGGGGAATGAGGAAAACGTATAGCCGTTGTCCCACGCAGAATCCGAGAACCAGTTGGTTCCATTGCCGTGACCCAGGTCGACGTATCCACCGTAGGCAACCGCGGGGTCAGTGACACCGGCATAGCCCGGGTCGTTCGTTTCCACGAGGTAATTTCCGGAAACCTTGACCGGCGCGTTGGGTGCAAAAACCTTGATGTCGAATCCGATACATTTATCGAGCATCAGATCTTCGCCCTCGTAGATTCCCGTCAGGGGTCGCGAATCCAGCAATCCCGGAATCAACTCGTGTGGAAAAGTACTGGTGTTATGGCAGAAGCGGTTGCGGCGGTCAGCAAGATCCTCCAGCGAATTCATCAACAGGCCTGGTCCACCTTCCTCACGACGCACCGAAATGTCGTTGTCGTCATAGAACGTCGTAAAGTTGGTTTCGGTAGTTGTCAGGTCCGGTCGAATCAGCAGCACCCTGCGATAAAGACGAAAGTTACCGTCATAGTCATCGGCGCCTTCGTGAACTTGCCACCACGTGACTTCTGCCAGATAGGATTCCACAAAGCCGCCGTCGAATCGTCCGCGGAACGGCACATCGTCGCTACGCACGGTCAGCGACAGGACATCATCGTGATCTCCAAGGAAACGCAAATCGGGGTTGGCGTCGCCTGCGTGATCGGCGTCAACTTCGGCGCCTTCCACAATTTCAAAATAGCCACTGCGTTCATCCGACAGACCACGTGGCCGCGGGGAACAAGTGGCGTTCTGCAAATCGTTACGCAGGGTTTCGGTAACCATGCGTATTTTGTTGTGCATATCCATCTTGGCGCGACCTTCGCTAATCTGGTCGCTGGCAGACGTAAAGGCACGAATCATCGCGGCCACGATGACCAGCGTCAGGGCGACGGCGATCATCAATTCAATCAGGGTCAAACCATCGCGAATACACGCGGGATGGCGACGGATCTTGTTCGAACTTGCCAACTTCTTCATCAGAGGTAACTCCTTGCAGTTTCACGAATCTCGCTCGCGGCAGACTCGCTACAATCAGGGTACACTGCCAGGCACCGTTGGCGATCACCGGTTGAAAAGACTTTGGTGGCGATCAGACAGGATGGGCCCGTGCACCGGCTCCTGCGTCCGGCACTCGTAACATTTTGATTTTACCGCGAAAAAACGGCATGTACATGGTCAGATCGGCCGGCATTCTGGCGTTTTATCGCAAAAATGACCGATTCTTCGCGATTGTTACCTGTCACTTCCGTTTCCTTGTCGGTGTGCGAAATTCTGCCGGTTGCGACAGCTCCCAGGTCAGTGAACGATCCGGGTTGTTTGAAACAACACATTCATCGGCACGGTTGCCGAATTCGCGGCAGGATTTTGCAAGAACCGCGGAATGAGATTCGTGTTAGTTATAATTGGCCGATGTTCACGACGTCGCGCGACAATTACTGCACAGCATGGATCAACCATCGGGCAGGGACCAGTTGCGTCCGGCAACAGTGACCTGAGAACAGCCAGTCCAGTTATCGCAATCGGAGTCATCGATAGCATTTACCCAGTTTCCACAACGATGCAGTGAATGCGATCGGGGAGCATGACCAAAACCCTTTCCCGTGCCTGCAGGCGTGTATAGACTGAACCCAATTCTGACTTGCGGCGTACCACCTCCGCTTCCCTTGCCGCATTGACAAACTGTTTCATTACCGACCTCCGCAATTTGTATCACGGGAAATCGGAATCCATGCGAACCCCTCTGTCGGCTTTTGCAATCGTCCGCACTTCACTGGTCAGCATGGCAGTTCTTGCACTGCTGCTGGCAACCACCTTCACACCGCTCCACGCGACCGCGCTGATCCAGGAGCAACAGGAGGAACAGGAAGACCCGGCTGCCATCAACCTCTACAACACCGGCGCTCGGCTGTATTCAGAGAAGCAGTATCAGCTGGCAATCGAACAGTGGGACAAGTTGCTGGCTGACCATCCCGACTACAGTGGTCGGCGTGATGCGCAGTACTACATCGGACTGGCCCATTACAACCTGAAACAGTTTGACAAGTCGGCCGAGTCGTTTTCCGCTTTGCGTGATTCACTGGGCGACGTCGCCGAGTACCAGCGCGGCGACAAGATGCTGATTTACCTGGCTTTCAGCCAGTACGAAATGGGACGCGCCAAGGGTGCGGACGGAGTCGCGGATATCCGCACATCGCTGGACACCTACCAGCAGTTTTTTGACAACTTCGCCGATAGCAACATGACTGACAACGCGTTGTATTTTCAGGGCGACGCCTTTTATGAACTCAATCGACTCGACCCCGAAGCAGACACGCTGGACGAAGCCGTCGCGGCTTACCGCGAACTTGTCGACAACCACAGCGAATCGTCCCTGCATCCGCGAGCTCGCTTTGTATTGGCCGAATGCCTCGCCGAGTCCGGCGACTACCAGGCAGCCAGCGGTCTGTTTGACGAATATATCGCGGACTTCCCGGACGACCCGTCCAGCGACGGTGCCCGGCTAAAGAACGCCGATTGCCTGTTACAAATGGCACTCGGTCAAAAGAATGCCGGCAACGCGGACGAGGCTGAGCAACAGTTCCAACAGGCCGCCGACCTATACGCTTCCTTGATTGAAAAGCCGGAATTTCAGGCAATGGCATCCGCCAGGTACCAACGAGCCCTGTGCCTGCTGCACCTGAATGACTATGGCGGCGCCGCCGATTTGTATGCCTCTATCGCTACCGACCATCCCGAATTTGAACACGCCGCAGAATCCGCACTGGATGCCGGCAAGTACTATTTCACCGGGGATCGAATTCCCGACGCCGAAACCTGGCTGCAAAAGGTGATCGACGCCAACAACGAATTCGGCGCTGAGGCCACCCACTGGTTGTGCCGCATCAAACTGGACACCGACAAATTCCAGGAAGCTCGCGATCTGGCCACCACGGCACTGTCCGGTGATCCGGGTCGACATCGCGTCAATTTGATGATGGATGCCGCCGACGCCTTGTACGGTCAGGTCGACCGTCGCGGCGAATCCATTGCCGAGTACCAACAGATCGTCGACAGCTTTCCCGACCATCCTGTGGCACCCAAGGCGTTGTACTACACAGCCTTCGGCTATCTGGTTACCGATCAGAACGAGGAAGCGATCAAGGCCGCCGAAAAATTCCGCACCGCCTACGCCGACAATGAACTCTATCCCGACACCGTGCAGGTGCTGGGTCAGGCGGCGCTCAAGGAAAACCAGTTGCCACTGGCTGAGCAGACGTTCAAGGACCTGTCCGCCCGGCACCCTGATCATCCACGATTTGAGTGGTGGCAAACCCGCATTGGCTGGGCCAGTTACTTGCAAAGTAACTATGACGATTCGATTGCCTGGCTGTCTCAGGCCGTGGTTGATATGCAGGATGCCGCCAATCGATCCGAAGCCAAATACGTGATCGGATCGAGCCAGTTCCAATTGCAGAATTACGTCAAGGCGATCGAGGCTCTTGAGTCATCGCTGGATGAAAACCCGGAACGTGCGAATGCGGACGAAGTTCGGTTGCTGACCGCACGGGCCCTGTTCCAGCGTGATGAAACCGAACGCGCCAGCCAGATGGCACAACAGGTTCTCGACAATGGCAAGGCGGGCGTGGCCAGTGAAGCGGCGTGGTGGTTGGGCGAATTCGCGTGGCAATCCGACGACTTTGCCAATGCAGTCGGCTATTACGAAAAAGTACTCGAGGACGAACAGTCGCCACGTATCCCGGACGCGTTGTATGCACTGGCCTGGGCCGAAGGCCGCAACAACCAGGCCGCAAACGCTCTGGCTTCCTTCGACAACCTGATCAATCGTTTTCCCGATCATGAACTGGCGACCAAGGCCCTGATGGGTCGCGGGATGACACGCCGCATGTCCGAAGATTACACCGGTGCGATCGAGGACCTCGACAAGTACCTTGTGTCCCAACCCGAAGGCAAGGACCGATTCAACGCTACGTACGAAAGGGCTTTGTGCCTGGTCGAACTGGAAAACTGGGATCGCGCGGTCGAGGAACTCGACCAGCTTGCGACCGACACTGATCAAAACCCGGATCTCGTCGATGACATCCTGTATCAGCTGGCCTGGGCCCGCAAATCGTTGCAGGATGATTCCGGTGCATTGGCAAGTTTCCGGACCATCGCCGACAACCACCCACAAAGTCCTCACTATGCCGAGGCCAACTATCACATCGCACAAGATCTGTACAACCAAAAGCAGTTTGATCAAGCGATGGAAAAGTACACGGTTTGCCTGCAGGGGGATACCGCGCCGGAAGTCGCCGAGCGAGCCGCCTACAAACTGGGTTGGTGTTTCTTTGAAAAGGAAGATTACGAAAACGCCAAGGTCGCGTTCGAGCAACACGCTTCCCAATTCCCTCAAGGGGAACTGCGACCGATCGCGCTGTCGATGGTGGCCGAGTCCCATTTCCGCCTGGATCAGCACGAACAGGCGGTAACTGCGTTCAAGGTAGCTCTGCCTGAACTTGAGTCTTCAGAAATCGAGGACAACGGACGCATCCTGTGGCCCATCCATGCCGCCCAAAG
>JBPCVB010000269.1:0-9817 GCA_051010855.1 Pirellulaceae bacterium
TTGGCAGTCTTTTCCTTTTTGGCCATGGTCGTCCCTTCACGTTTGGTGGTGGCAGATCTGGAATTCGCAGATCGGGTTGAATTTGAATTTGCAGTGGTGGTTTTGACAGCGGGCATGAGCTGATTCCCTTTCGCGAAGTCGCAGAATTTCAGCCCCATGCCGTAGTTGTGAAAACCAAATCAATTTGATTAACACAACAATTAACGATAGGGCTGGTGACAGTCCAACACAAGTGGTTGCAAGCGTAGTATTCGCGGCAAGACGGACACGTCAGGTCCTGGACCGCCAAAAAACTCAAAAAACTAGCTTAGTTCGGCGCGATCCATGACAGTGTACACAGGTCCAGTAGTCTCGAGATGGCTGGCAAAGACGGTTAACTGGCTGATTTCCACTGGCGGCAGGTCCAGTGGGGGCGCATTTTCGAGCATGGAGATGATGCCATCGGGCCAGCGTTCGTGCCGGCGAATACGGCCCAGCGTGACATGGGGATGAAAACGTCTGCGGTCTTGCTCGCGGCAAACCTCGTCCAGCGCGTCGGCTACCTGGTAGTGGATTTTCGACAGCGCCGAACCGTTCTGGTCGACGCCGGCCCACAGCACTCGTGGTCGCGTCAGTTTGGGAAACGCTCCCAGTTCGGCCAGCGAGATATCAAAGGCGGTGTGTTGCCCGGCCACATCACGAACGTGTTCGCAAACCGTTGCAATATGTTCGTCCCGAACGTCGCCCAGGAAATTCAGCGTCAGGTGCATTTGTTCAGGGGCGACCCAACGGTATTGGTGCCAGTCGCGTGCCAGTTGGCGAGTCAGCTGACTCAGTGCCCGCCGGTGTTCCGGGGTTAACTCGACGGCGATAAACGTGCGAATGGTGGATGCCATGTTGCCTTGCGATTCGTGGCCAGCCTGCAATAATTCCGACTCGCCGAAATTCAACAACTGAACCTCTTGGGAAATGACAAGCCGTGGACAAAGAGTTTGACGTATTTGGTGTGGGCAACGCAATCGTGGACATGCTGGCCTTTGTGCCCGATTCGTTCATTGATGAGCAGGGACTGGACCGCGGCAGCATGACGCTGATGGATACGGTTCGCCAGGCAGGCATTCTGCAGCGGCTGACTGATCACAAGGTAGAGCTGGCCTCAGGAGGTTCAGCGGCCAACACGATGGTGGCCATTGCCCAGAGCGGCGGCCGCGGCGTTTATTGTGGCAAAGTGGCGCACGATACGCACGGTGAGTTCTACCGGCAGGATATGGAAGAGGCCGGGATCAAGTTTGAGGTCGAGATGGCGCCCGAGACGGCCGATCCGACCGGCACGTGCGTCGTGCTGACCACACCGGATGCTGAACGGACCATGTGTACTCACCTGGGAATCTCCACGTCGCTGCACAAGTCCGATCTGGATGTAGATCGTCTGGCCCAGTGCAAATACAGCTACATCGAGGGCTACCTGTGGGATGCCGAAGGTCCGCGGGAAACCTGCGTTGAGGCATTTGAACAATCCAAAAGGCTTGGAGTAAAAACAACGTTTACGGTTTCCGATCCATTCCTCGTCGACCGTTATCATGAGCAATTCCGGGACATGATCCCGCAATACTGCGATGTGTTGTTTTGCAATGCCGATGAAGCGAAACAATTGTGTGAAACAGATTCACTGGACGAATGCCAAAAGCGGCTGGCCAAAATGTGCGATCTGGTTTTTCTTACGCATAGCGCGAAAGGTTGTTACGTGGTGGCCGAAGGCCAGGCGACTCACGTGCCCGGATTCCAGATTGTAGCTCTCGATTCGGTCGGTGCCGGGGATGCTTTCGCAGGCGGTGTCCTGTACGGCCTGACGCACGGTATGGGCAATCTACAGGCCGCCCGCTGGGGCAATTATCTGGCCTCACGCGTGGTTGAAATTACGGGCCCTCGTCTGCACGGTTCGATGTCCGAAAAAGTGGACGAGATTGTGCTCGTCTAGTACGGTAGCGGCAAAAAAAAAGGCTACCCCGGGGGCCGCCTTGTGTACCTGATTTTTTGATTCCGCTAGTTGCTGTTGAACAGTTGGCGGATACCAAAGGTGAAGAACGTGCTGATGGCAAAGTTAAGCACTTCTTCTTCCGGCGAGTATCGCAAGATGAGCGTATCGCCCTTGTGAATCAGAATTCGGGATCGCGGATCGTTTACCGCCTGATTAAGGTTCAGTCGCATGGCGATCTGGCGATTGCCAGGCAGCTTGCGAAGAATGATCAGCTCGGTCGGAGGCACCTGGCTGGAACCGCCGATTCCCTGGCCTTGCAAGGTCGATGGCCCGACGCCGATTGAGGTGCCCGAGACGGCAACGGCACCCAGCACGTCCAGGTCGTAGTCACGAGGAATCGGCCATTCACCACCACCCAGCAGTCCACCGGTGTAGTAGACTTCCGTTTCACGGGATTCGACGTAGACCACATCGCCATCCCGCAGGATTACGTCTTCCGGGCGGAAGTTGGGAACCTCGCCGGGAGCGACACGTAATGGAATGGTGACGGCAGCTCCCTGTTCCGGCAAAGCCGGATTCGCGAAGCTGGCCGGATTGAACTGACCAGCATACATCTGTTGCATCTGACGGAATCGTTCTTCGGTTTGAAGGTTGTCGCCACGCAGAATGGTGACTTCTGCCTTGGCATTCAGTCCCGGCAAACCACCGGTTTGTGACAAGGCATTCAAAACATCGTTCTCGTAGGCCGGCAACTGCAGCACGAATCCGCGGCTACTCAGGTCGGAGCGGTCAAAAACACCTCGTGAACGTTGCTGCAACCCAATCTGGGCATTGTTCGAGAACGCTACATTATCCTGGCGGACGACAAACACCCGGAAGGTGCGCTTTCGCAACAGGGTTACGATGATACGGGCATCGACGAGAATCTCCTCTTCCGCATAGCGTCGCTTGACCAATTCCTCAACCTGAGCCACCGTGAGACCACGAACCGGAATCGGATCGATCAGCGGCAAGGAGATGGTCCCGTCTTCGCGAACCGGAATCGGGAAACCGATACCCGGAGACAAATCGCTTTCCGGTTCCGGAATCGTCACGGGTGGCGGTTCCTTTTCCGAGTTACCCAGCACGCCATCAATGAATACCCCGAGGATATCATCCTTGTCGAGGATGTACGCCGGTGGCTTGATGTTACGCAGCAGTGACACGTCGATAGGCGTCTTGTTGGCCTGTGGCGGTGCCAGGAATTCAGGCGGAACCAGCTCGGCCGGAATCGCATTGATCGGCGAAATAACCGATGTGCATCCACTCAAGCCAAAGCACAGGCAGATTGGCATGAGTAACCACAATCGCCCGATGCGGCTTCGCAAATCGAATTTGGCGGGTTGTCCGTCCATGACAAAAAACTCCTTGTCGCGGTGGCCGGTTGGCACAATGCCGCGTTAAATACCTGACCTCAAGTGGATGTTTTGAGTGTGTTGCTATCGATTCGGAATAGCCGGAACCGTTGGAATGCTGGAAGGCATCATCTGCATCGGTAGTGGCGGGCCCGATCGAGCACCTTGTGTTGTGGCAGTACCTGCATCCGGAATCACCGGTGTGGTGACGGGAATGGCGCCTTCACCCGGCAGCATATTGCCCGGCACATAAGGCGTGTTGGAGTAGGGCATACCTGATTGTGTGTAAGGCATACCTGGTTGTGCTCCACCTATCTCCATTGCGCTGGCATCCAGAACAGGAGTCATGCCCTGTGGGGACTGGACCCGAATTCCGGATTGCACGTTTTTGACTTGTTCTTCCCGCAACATATCGTTAATCAAGTCGCGGTGTACTTGCACTCCGTAAAAGCTCCCGGCACCATCCGTTTTGGCGGACGACGCACCTGCTTCGTAACCGGCAAACCAGGCGTTTTGCATCTCGGCACCTTCCCTGGTGCGATACTCAAAGCTCCAATATTTTTCCGGAGGCAAGGCCGGGCATTGACCGGTACCGCCATCGCAAATATTGGTGTATCCGGAACAGAAGCCTTGCTTGAAATGGTCGGCGTGCACACGTTCACAATGTCCGTAACGCATATGAAACGCCCGCTTGGACCAAACGCAGTCCCGCAGACAATTGACCTGTTCTTCGATGATTCGGTCAGCAAAGCCCCAACCGCCGCCCACGCCACAGCCGCCGTTGCGAGAACAGCATCCTGAGAATCCCAGGGACATGGTGGCGACCGTGGCTGCCATCGTCAGGCAAACCACGTGTCGGAACGAGTTGGTGCGGGTCGATTTTTGGTTCCGGGAATTGCGCGGAGACACGAAATCTCGTGACTTGGCCATGATCCCCCCTCCGATGAATTACTTTGACATGCAGCAATGGTTTGGTGCGCAAAAAGCACCTTGTGACTCAGGAAACTAATCGCCATTTGGACTTGGGGGAATTTAACGAAGATTACAATTGTGCGTGTTTTCCGCAAAAAAACTTTTGTAAGTGCAGTCCGGGTCGCAACTGTTGTGACAGTCCTGCGGGAACGGCGACCCGGTTGACAGCGTGCTGCGATTGCTAAATCAACAACATCAACAAGAAAACGGCTGGAGATTCCAGCCGTGAAGCAAGCAGCAAAGTGCATTAAGCGAATTGCCAGCGAACGTTCTAATGCAGTCGCGTGAACTGCTAGTTCGAGCGGCGATAGCTCATCGCCTCCCTGACCCGTACCCGTGCCAGGTCGAGGGCCGCATCACGGGGCAGCACGCGTTCGTCCCGCGATTTCTGCAGCACGGCACGCGTGTTTTCACACATTTTCTCGGCGATTTCTGTAAATGCCTGGTTCTTCGTGCCGCCGTGGTATTCCACCGAGCCACAAATGACACCGCCAGCATTGGCGACAAAGTCCGGCACGCTAAGAATGCCGCGCTCATGCAAAATTTTCTCCGCGCCAGCAGTACACGGAATATTGGCACCCTGCAAAATCACCTTGCAATTGATGCGATGCGCGTTGGCCTCGGTAATCACATCAGGTTGGGCTGCTGGCACAAAGATATCGCAATCGATATCGATGAAATCGTCACGTTCCAACTTGGTTGCGTTAGCGTAACCGGTAACACCTTTGCCTTCATGCATGCAACGAACCAGTTCCTCGATATCCAGTCCATCCTCGTTGTGCACGGTGCCGTCGATATCGGTGGCCACAGTCAGGATGGAGCCGCGCTCGGCCAGGTATCTGGCGGCATGCTGGCCAACGTTGCCAAAGCCCTGCATGCTGACGCGAGCACCTTTCAGATTGAGATCACTAAACTCCTCCGCGATTTCGCCGCAAACGGCCAGCCCGTATCCGGTGGCCCCGACCTGGTCCAGGGGGATTCCGCCGAGCACCGCGGACAAGCCGACGGATCGGCGAATTTCATCGCGGACCCATGCCATGCACGTTTCATCCGTACCCATGTCGGGTCCAGGGATATATTGATGCAGCCCTTCGATCGCACGAGCGAACTGGCGAATCAGGATTTCCTTGTGCTCGAGCGTGATTTTGCGCGAATCGGCGATGATGCCGGACTTGCCGCCGCCATGAGGAATACCGGCCAGGGCATTTTTCCAGGTCATGGCACGAGCCAGACGGAAAACTTCCTCGGTGGTGACCGTGGGCGTCATGCGGATACCGCCAATGCCGGGACCGATGGCCGCATTGTCAATCACAACGATGCCTTTCAGGCCGCAGCGGGGTTCATAAACATAGACCACTTTTTCGGGGCCATATTCGTCAGCAAAATCGTCGAACACCGTCATTTCGGGTTGGTATTTGGTTTCATCCATTACTGCTTGCGACATTGCGCTACTCCAGGCAGTTCCTGTACATAATATTCAGAGCGGCCTCGTGGTTTGCTGTCCACCGGGACGTTTTTGCGGCCGCTGCGGCGATTAGATCCATCGCGAAGATTTTAACTCGAATTGGCCCGTTTTTGTAGCGGCGACGTCCCGGGAATGCGGCTGCTGGCCAAAGCAGCGAGCGCCGGCAGAAATCATCGGCCAATCTGGCCCGGAGTTTCCGCCACAACCCGACCCTCGGACAGGCGAATGATGCGGTTGGCGGTTTGGGCGATTTCGTCGTCGTGGGTCACCATAACAACCGTCAGGGATTCCTCCTCGCACAGGGTCATCAGGACGCGAATGACCTCTTCTCCATTTTGCCGGTCAAGATTTCCGGTGGGCTCGTCGGCCAGCAGCAATTGGGGCCTGGTTATCAGGGCTCGTGCGATGGCCGCTCGTTGCATTTCACCGCCCGACATTTGATTGGGCCTGTGATGTAACCGGTGTCCAAGGCCAACCTTTTCCAGCAGCGACCGGGCCCGTTTTTCAAACTGACGCCGATGGCGCAGATACGCCATAAAGCCGTTGCCGATCATCCGCGGCACCATCACGTTTTCCAGTGCCGTCAGCTCGGGCAGCAGGTGATAGAACTGAAAGATCAGCCCAATGTCCTGATTGCGCAAACGGTCACGCTGCAGTGGTTTCATCGTGTTAACGCAATCCTGACCTATCCAGATTTCGCCCTTGTCCGGATTGTCCAACGTCCCCAACAGATGTAACAGGGTACTTTTGCCCGAGCCGCTCTGGCCTACGATGGCTGCGAACTCGCCTTCGGCAATCGCAATATCGACGCCCCGCAATACGGGCACCTCGACGTTGCCTGTCTGATAGCTCTTGTAGACATCCACTGCTGTCAACGCCGTTGGCTGGGTAACGCGCAAGCGATCGCGCGGTTGATCATCCGCCGAATTCACGCCCGACATTTCGTTCGCGGACACGGCCTGGACTTGTCGAGCCGGATTACTCATAACGCAGTGCCTCCACAGGATGAAGTCGAGCGGCCCGAATTGCCGGCAACACGCTGGCCATCACGGCGATCAGGATGGCACCCAGGGCAACCCAGCACACCATCCACGGACTGACAATGGTGGGAATCTCGTCGAAGAAGTAAATCATCGGGTCATACACCTTGGTGCCAGTGATGGTCTGGATCACATTGGCGATGCCATTGATGTTCCAGACAAAAATCAGGCCCAGCAGAATGCCTACCCCGGTTCCCACAGTTCCCAGCGAAAGTCCATAGCCGAGAAAGATCGACATGACGCCGCGTCCGGGCGCTCCCAGAGATTTGAGAATGCCAATGTCCCGGGTCTTTTCCACGACGATCATGAAAAAGGTTGCGAGGATTCCGAACCCTGCTACGCCAATAATCAGAAACAACAGAATGTTGAGAATCGTTAATTCCAGGTTGACAGCGTTTAGCAGCGGCCGCTGCGTATCCTGCCACGTTTGAATGACGTACGGCATGTCGGGCGGAAAGAAAGCGATCAACTTGTCCCGCATTCGCTCCAGATCCGCATCCGGCTTCATCTTGATCTGAATCGCCGAGACACTGGCCGTACCCCGCCAGGGATCAACCATGCCGCGGATTTTTTGCAGGTGACTGAGCGGCATGAACGCAAACGAGCTGTCGTATTCGTGCATGTTGGAACTGTAAAAGTCCACGATCGTGCAGTTTTCCATGATCGGTGCCGGATTGTCCCCGGCCGTCGGCAAGGTTACATGCACATCATCGCCTGGTCGCAACAGATACAGCTCCTGGGCGGGTCCCCGGTCCGATTCTGGAATATTGCGATAAGCGATGCCCTTGCCGATGATTATCCCGATGTACTGGTCGCGTGAAGCATCAAAGATGTCTTCAGGCGAAATTGGATCGCGATACGCTTCCGACGGATCGACATAACGCAGGCCCTGCTGAGCCGCCGTTTGCCGTTCGTCAACGCCTTCGGAGGGCAGGATCGGAGTTTCCGTGGGCAGTGGCGGCAGGCTTTGCACCTGTGATTGATTGTCGTGCGTCGATTGATGGGGTTGGCTGATCGGCGTCGGCACTGTTTGCTGACGCTCCCGCTGGTACTGCCGGATTTGCTCGTGATATTGTCGATCCAGTTCGGCAATGCGTCGTCGATAGCCCCAGCCGCACTCGCCGATTTCCGGATCGTATCCTTCACTGCGCAACTCGAACGACGGATCTTCACGGTTCAAGGCATTGGTCAGATACGGTTTGAAGTCCGTAACGGTACCGAACGTTTCGTCATCGATGCCGATCAGCATGACCGTGTGTGTCATCGGTCGGCCGCCAAAAGTGAATTGCAGCATCGCCGGAACACGCACGACCGTGGTGATGGCTTCCAGATCGTCACCGGCCAGCTGATGAATCTGATCGACACACCAGTCCACATCGTAGATCTCGCCCATACCCGGCGGGGCGATTTCGATGTCCGACAGGATGCCGTGCAGACGCTGGTGCATCTGGTCCACAAATCCCGCCATTACAGCGTTGACCACGATCAACGTGGCTACGCCCAGCGTGACGCTGACAATCGAAGCGACGGCGATAAAGCGAGTCCGCAGATATCGCCAGGCGAGCAGCACTATATACATGGCAGTCCTTTGCCGGTCTCGTTGTCGATTGAGGCTTCACTGCCCCGTTATTCTCTACTCGTGCCGCAACAATGGAAACAGAATGATATCCCGAATCGATTGCGAATTGGTTAGCAACATTACCAGGCGATCAATGCCCAGTCCCAAGCCACCTGCTGGCGGCATACCGTTTCGCAAGGCGCGAATGAAATCGTGATCCATCCGCGCCATCGAGTGCTCTTCCTCTATACCTTCCAGTTGCGTCTCAAACAGCTGCTGTTGCAGATCCGGATCGTTCAGCTCGGTATAGGCATTGGCGATTTCCATGCCTTGTATGAACAGCTCGAAACGCTCTGCGATGTCCGGATTGTTTGACTTTCGCTTGGTCAACGGGCACATGCTGGCCGGATAATCAATGACAAAGACCGGACCCGTCAGGGCGTCCTCGACCTTTTCCTCAAACACCTCGTTCTTGATGAGATCGGGGTGCTTGCCAGCAGTTTGCAGACCCAGCGACTGGGCGAACGCTTGTACTGCGCCGTGATCGGTGGGGTCAACGCCAGTGTGTTCAGCGAACAGTTCATAGTAGGGACGGCGGGCAAACGGCGTGGAAAAGTCAATCTGCTCTTCTCCCCATGCCACCACCGAATCGCTTCCGATTGCTAGCAGAGAATTGGCAATCATCGCTTCGGTGATATCCATCATCGATTCATAGTTGCCGAAAGCCTGGTACAGCTCCAGCATCGTGAACTCGGGATTGTGCCGCGGGCTGATGCCTTCATTGCGGTACACGCGACCCAGTTCGTAAACCCGTTCCATTCCGCCCACCATCAGGCGTTTCAGGTGCAACTCGAGGGCGATCCGCATACACAGGTCCATGTCCAACGCGTTGTGATGGGTGGTGAACGGTTTGGCGGCGGCCCCGCCCGCAACGGTGTGCAACGTGGGACCTTCAATCTCGACGAAGCCGTGTTCATCGAGTGTCTGGCGTATCGACTGGACGATCCGGGTGCGCGCGAGGAATCGATCGCGCGACCCTTCGTTGTAGGCCAGATCGACGTAACGCATACGCTGACGCAATTCCGGATCGGTCATGCCGACGTGCTTGGCGGGCGGCGGTTCGAGTGTCTTGGTGAGGAAGTGGATTTTGGAGGCAAAGATTGACAACTCACCGGTGTTGGTGCGGCGCAGTTGCCCATCGACACCAATCAGGTCCCCCAGATCCAGACACTTGACGATCTCCCAGTTTTCTTCGCCGACCTGACCCAGGCCGATGAACAGCTGGATGCGTCCGGTCCAGTCTTCGATGTCGATAAAATGCAATTTTCCCTTATCACGGTGCAGAATGATGCGTCCCGCGGCGCGGACATCCGGTCCGACAAGCTCTCCCTTGCCCTGCTCTGCTTTCCACGCCCGAAAATCAAAGCCCTC
>JBPCVB010000270.1:0-7814 GCA_051010855.1 Pirellulaceae bacterium
GTACTGGAGACGGTCAACATTGACCAGCGAGCCGCGTTGGTGATCGAAATGTTGGAGGATCGCATCGGCCGGTTGCAACGAGAATCAACAACCCGGTTTCCGCCACAATTCAGCTTCAACTAATTTCGCTGCGGTAGTGTCCCAAGGCGATTCTGGCTAGAATCAGGTTTTGATACATACTTCTGTTTCTTCATGGATCGGAAATGAAAATATCCATTACCTATTGCGGGCAGTGAAACTACTTGCCCAAGGCCTCCAGTCTGGCGGCCGATATCGCAAAAGAAACCCGCATCGAATCGGAACTGATCGAGGGAGGGGGCGGAGTGTTTGACGTTGTCGTTGACGGCAAACTCGTGTTCTCAAAACACGCCGAAGACCGCTTCCCTGAACATCAGGAAGTCATCGACTCGATTCTCTCGACGTCCTGATCCTGGCCGGACTGGCCGACGCCCTGCCCCGCGGTTTGCTGCTGCGCGCTTTCCGGTTTTCCAGTCGAAACATTGCACCGTCTGGTGAATCCAGTATGAACCCGGCGTCTCACAAATCCGATATCGTGTTTGAGACCTCGCGTCTTTACGCCAGCAACTGGGAGGCGAGCGATCTTCAGGACGCCTTCTCGATGTACGGTGACGCCGATGTGACCCGATATATGACTGGTGCACCTGAGCCCGATTTGGAGGCCATGGAAAAACGGCTTGCCTGGTTGATCGACCGAAATCGCAGTTTACCCGCAGCCATGGGTAGCTTTCCGGTCTATACACGTGATCGCCATCAACTCGTCGGTGCAGCTCTTATCAAACCCTTGCCCGACAACGATGAACAACCGACCGACGATATTGAAATCGGCTGGCACCTGAAGAAATCGTTTTGGGGCTACGGATTCGCCAGCGAATTCGGGCGCGAGCTGTTGCGAATCGGATTCGAGCAGCTGGGCGAATCGTTTTTGCATGCCGTCGTCGACGTTGAGAATGATGCGTCGCGTCGAGTTGCTGAACGAATTGGCATGCGGTTCTGTGGAACGACGACAAAATACTACTCCGGCGAACCAATCCTGCACTTTCAACTGACCGCCGAAGAATTCGCCGAACAAAATGCCAGCAATTGAATGAGTTGTTCCGTTTTGAGAACCCAATCTCAATCTGAGAATCCGGCCCGGTTTCTGGCGGTATCCTGCCCGGTGTTGTCGCCACATTCCCGGTGATTTGTATTGGCACGCCAATTGCCATTGGTCTCTTCCGTCATCTTTTCATTTTCAACGGAGTCGTTATGAGTCTTGTCAAATCAGGAGAGTGGAGGATTCGCTGTGTCGAAGTCAACTCCACGCCTGCCAGTGATGATGGGGGCTTTCAAGTCCTTGTGACCACGCCGACCGAAATTCGGCTGGAGCCGGCAGGTATTACGTTCGTCATTCAACAGGCAACCGCGCGCAGCGCAGTGCTGGAATCGCGGTCGCAAATTTTCTTTGCCGATTTTCTGGTGCGTGGCGATCAACTAACGCTGCACCTGACGCGACCGGCGTTTCAGGAAAAAATCACTCTGATCGCAACTTACGACTCGTCCGTGAACGCTTTCGAGGCGTTCCCGGCCGAGGTTGATGCCACGGCGGTTCAATCATAATTGGACCCCAAATAACGCTTGATCGGCACTCATACATCATTATTCGCCTTGAATCGAGCAATCGACGGCCCTGAAAGGGGCCGTTTTTTTGTTGGCAGGCGTCTGAAAATTGTGAAACCATTTACGAAATTCATTCTGTAAGTTGCCAGGAGTTTTGTGATCGAGTAGCGTAATTGCTCGACCTGAATTTCGGACGAGCTGATGACAAACAAGAATCGCAGGGAATTTCTGGAAACGGCCTCAGCTGCGCTGGCGGCCGGAACGGTAGCGGCTTCAACCGCAGATGCCAATGACTCGACCCAAACGGTCGAGGACGATGATCTGCAAAAACGCATGACCCCACCTGACGATGGCAAGCGGTACGGCTGGTTCATCGATACACGCCGATGCTTTGGCTGTCACGGGTGCGAAGTGTCTTGCAAGGCAGAGAATGATGTTCCGCTGGGCCACTTTATTCGTCAGACCATCTATCGCGATGTCGGTGAGTATCCGCAAGTAGCTCGCGTTTTCCTGCCCATGAGCTGCCAGCATTGCGAAGACGCTCCCTGTCTCAAGGCCTGCCCAACCGGCGCGATCAAAAAAGGTCCCGGTGGCTCGGTGATCATCGATTACAAAACATGCGACGGTTCCGGTTCATGCGTGGATGCGTGCCCGTATGGCGCGATCTATCTGGACCCTGCGGCAGGTCAGGCCGTTAAGTGCCACAACTGTTATCACCGCCTTGAGCACGAGATGGAACCGGCATGTGCGTCGACCTGCCCGGCGGATGCCATTTATTTTGGCAATCTCAATGATCCCGATTCAAAAGTTTCACGTGCCATGGCAAACGCTACGGATACCGGTTTGCCATTGGTACAGTTGAGAACTGAAAAAAACACGAAGCCTCGAATGTGGTTCGCCGGACCGGCTCCTGCAGAAATCGAACAGGACTTGCCCGTCGAGGGCGAGTCGTTTTCGCCTCAGGCCTACAGCATTTACAACTGGAAGGGGTCAGGTAGCGATGGTTGAAAACAATCGACGCCGGTTCATCCAGTTGGGAGCCGCGGTGATTGGCTCTTCCGTTCTCGGTCGCCAATTCGCGGGCAACGCCAGTTTGGCGTCAACCGAACCACCGTCTGTCGCGGAATTGCAGCCTGACGAATTTCGCATGCCAGGTGTGGCCGATTTACCTGGTCCCGGCGGCAATCGCGACTGGCCATCGCTGCAAAAATACGAGGACGTCAAATCGGTTCCCGGTATGTGCCAGTTGTGCAGCACCGTGTGCGGAATCGTAGGCAAGGTCAAGGACGGGCGTGTGCTGAAGATCGAAGGCAATCCCAACGATCCCAATAGTCGAGGTCGATTGTGTGCACGGGGCCAGGCCGGACTGAATCATCTGTATCACCCCGAACGATTGCTGTACCCGCTAAAACGAGTCGGTGCCCGCGGCGAAGGCAAATGGAAACGCATTTCGTGGGAAGAAGCTCTGGATGAGATTGCCGCAAAACTAAAAGCGATTCGCGAATCGGGTCATCCCGAGGAATTCGCCTTTCATCAGGGACGTCAGCGGAGCAAAGACGCTCTGAAACGGTTTCTCGATGCTTACGGCACCAAAACGCAGTTGTCGCACAGGTCACTGTGCAGCGGCAATCGTCGCGCGGCCAATTTGACTTACCTGTGGGAAAGTGACTGGGATCTGAACGATGTTGAGCACAGCAAGTACATTCTGAATTTCGGGTCCAATGCTTTTGAAGCACATCAAGGGCATGTGCCGTTTGCCAATCGCATTCAAAACGGTCGATTTGTTAACGGCGCCAAACTTGTCACCTTCGACGTGCGATTGAGCAATACCGCAGGCTCCAGCGACGAATGGTTCGCTCCCTACCCGGGAACCGATGGCGCCGTGGCCCTGGCCATGAATCATGTAATCCTTGCCGAAAACCTGCAGGACGATAACTTCATCAACACATGGACCAATACATCGGTTGATGAACTGCGTGACCATCTCAAACCATACACGCCCGAATGGGCTGAGAATGTTAGTGGCATCCAGGCCGCGGACATTCGACGTATTGCGATCGAGTTTGCGCAGGCCGCACCGGCCGCTACCACAATGTGCAATCGTGGATCCTCGGCGCACTTGAACGGCTTTTACAACGACCGCGCGATTCATCTTCTAAATGCCCTGGTTGGCAGTGTGGGCAAGCGTGGTGGCTGGTGCTGGTCGCCCTGGGGCGGCGTCGATCCGGATTTCAAACCGCCTGCCGGACCGCCGGGTGCCAAAACGTGGAGTGTGCTGGAAGATCCGCCCGAGTACCCGCTGGCGAATGTTTGGCGGCGTATGAAAGTTGGAGAGATCGTTTATCTCTACTTGCTGCAAGGGCGAGCGAAACTACAGGCGTATATGACATACAACCTGGACTCGCCGTTGACGTGGCCAGAGGAAAGCCTAACGAAACAAGTGCTGTCCGACGAAAACCTGATCAAGTTTCATGTGTGCATTAATCCGTTTTACAGCGAGACGGCACATTACGCTGACATTGTTTTGCCCTGGACGACGTATATGGAACGCTGGGACCTGGATGCCCGCGCTTCCTACAACCTCAAACCGTATGTCGGATTGCGCACGCCAATGGTCGAACCATTGGGTGAAGCTCGTGATGTACGAGAGTTCTTTCCGGAATTGGCGCGGCGTATCGGCGGCGGGATGGAACAGTGGTACGAATACGGAACCACCGAAGAGTACATGCGCCAGTGGGCGGAAAAGATACCTGCGAATGCCGAAACCGGCAAATCCGGGCTGGATCGACTGCTGGACGAAGGTGCCTGGGAAAATCCCGGTCGCAAACCCTTCTACGAAGCCTATGCCGCTGAACTAACGGTCGAACAGCAGGCTGATGCAGAGATCGATCCGGAAACCGGTATCGTGATGCGGGATGGCAAGGGCGTCGGGATCAAGATGGGTGACAAGTTGGTTCGGGGATTTGCCACACCCAGTCGCAAATTCGAGATTCGCAGTTTGTTCGTGGAACGTACCGGGAAGAACCTGGATTGCGAGGAACTAATCAGTCGCAGTGGCGTCAAGGCCAGCAATCGACCCGAACAGCACGCCGGACACGATATAGAGATTAACCAAATGCCCGTCTGGTTCCAGCCTGTCGAACACGAGTCGCTGAACGACGACGAGCTGATCATGACCAGCTTTAAATGGAACGTACACAATCACGGTCGCACCATGAACCTCAAATGGCTGGCCGAAATCGTGCACAGTAATCCGGCCTGGATCAATCCGCAGACGGCGGCCGAATTTGGGATCAAGGATGGTGACTGGATCGAGTTGACCGGCTATCACAGCTTGATGCTGGAGCAACAATCATCCCATCTGAATCACGGTGAAACGGATGCCAGCGGACGGCGTGTTTCGGGCGTGATGAGAGTGCCTGTTGTTCTCATGGAAGGTATCCATCCCAAGGCCATCGCCATGAGTAATTCCTGTGGCCACTGGCAATACACCCAGGTTGCGACCGCCAACAGTCCGCAACCGGAGAGTCGCCTTGCCGGCGGCGATTCGGAGAAATACCGCGACCGCGACTGGGAAGACAACATGTGGTGGCGTGACGACAGCGATGGTGACGCATCCGCCTGGCAGCCGAATACCGGCAAAGGCTGGAATCAAAATCAGATTATGCCGATCGCACCCGATCCCATAACCGGGCAACAGGCGTTTCATTCCACCGTTGTCAAAATTCGCAAAATCTAGCAGCGTGGTATCGGAATCGTAAGGTTACCGAGTCGATGGTACGGGAGACGGCGACTCGCGATCCCTTCCGTTCGGCAATCACAAACTTCTTCAGACGGTCAACCCTGTGTCGTGATGCACGTGCAAATTGATTTGAACGAAGGCAACCATGCCGAGCTCGCCGGGGTTTGTGCCCTGCTCTCTCGATTGTGGAACGAGGAAGCAAACAGACAAGCGTTGCAGCAACTGTCTCATCCCGGCGTTGCCGCCAGCTGGAAACGACTGGGAGGTGAAGTTCCGTCAGCCACGCCAGAAGTCGTCGAGGAACTCGCCGTCGACTATTGCCAGTTGCTTATTGGGCCGCAGGGTCACGTCTCGCCGGTTCAGTCCATCTGGTCAACCGGACGATTCGAGGCCGATGCAGCGCATTCGATGCAACAGTTCATCGACATGTTAAAGGGATTTCAGCCCTGCAACAAAATCATCGATCACGTTGCGGTACAGCTGCAGTACTTCGGCGCGGTACTCGGAGTAGCTGGCCAGGCCCCCAACGATTTATGGCGTGGCCTGGCGACGCGCTTCGCTGACTCGCACCTCGAGTGGACTGGCGAGTTTTTTGAAAAAGCGGAACAACAATCCAATACGGACTTTTATCGTGGGCTGGCAATGGTCAGTCGGCGTTTCCTGTTTGAATAGACGTCCGCTACTCCGCTTGCCGCGAAGTTACTTGCGTGGCATCAATTCCAGCACGGCACTGGCCATGGCCGTCACTCCGGTTCGCAACGATGGTTCGATGTCAGGATAGTATTCCGCGGAGTGCAAGCTCGGTGACGGCACGCCCAGATTCTCAAAGCGATCCAGCCGATCCTGATTCACAGTGCCCAGCCAAAACAACATACTCGGCATGCCACCCCGGCGACTGTACTGGCTGAAGTCCTCACCAGCCAAAACCGGTTCGGCTTCGAGCACGTTCTCATTGCCCAGTTCCGATTGGAGCACCGGTGTTAGCTGAGCAACCAGTTCATCATCGTTATTAAGGCTGGGAGTTCCCTCGGAAACCTTGATCTCCGGTTGTTCAGCTCCCACGCTCATGGCAGCCGCTTCGGCCTTGCGACGAATACCATCCAGCAGTTGCTGGCGAACTTCGTCGGAATAGCTACGCACCGTCAGTTGCAAATGACAGTGATCCGAGATGATGTTGTGTTTGGTGCCTGCCTGAATCGAGCCGACCGTGATCACGGCAGGTTCAATTGGTTTGACTTCCCGACTAACGATCGTCTGCACATCCAGCACAAATTTGGCGGCCTGGACTATGGGGTCGATTGTCGTGTGCGGGTATGCGCCGTGGCCACCGCGACCGAACAGCGTGACATCGACGCTGTCCACGTTTGCCATGGTGTAGCCCGCTCTCAAGGCGATTTTGCCAGAGGGCACCGTGCTGGAACAATGCAAGGCGAGGCAAAATTCCGGCTTCGGGTACTTTTCAAACAAGCCATCGTCCAGCATCGCAATGGCACCCGAGCCACGCTCCTCAGCAGGTTGGCCAATGAAGACAATCGTGCCTTGCCATTTGTCTTTACGCTCCGCCAGATAGCGAGCCGTGCCGATCAAACTGGTCATATGCATGTCATGACCGCAGGCATGCATGACGCCAACCTCGATGCCTTGTTCGTTCTCTACGGTGATGGTCGAAGCATACGGTCGCCCGGTACGTTCGGTCACTGGCAGCCCGTCTGTGTCTGCACGCACCATCACGACCGGTCCACCGCCGTTTTCCATAATCGCGACCACACCGAATCCGCCAACGTTGTTGGTTACGTCGCAACCCAGAGCAGCCAATTCTTCGCCCAGTCGCATTCCTGTTTGCTCTTCCATAAAGGACAGTTCCGGATTGCGGTGGAAATGGATGTACAGCTCGACCAGCGGCTCCATGTTTTTTTCAACCCATTCTGCTGGACCGTCGGCAAGACTCAGACCGGGAACCAACAGCAAGCAAAACAATGCAGTCAATGTGGCAAAAGATCTCATGTCTTCGATTCCGATCGTCAAATTGGCTGGTGATTGAAATGGGTTGCAATCAGTCTAACTGGCCGGCTGGATGAGTGCTGCAACTGCACCTGCAGGATCCTTGATAATGCACATCTCGCCATGACCGCCCATGCTGCGGCGCGGGCAAATTACCTCGCCACCCATTTCCTCGCACCTGGACATACTCGCTGCGAGATCGGCCACTGTGATATAGATCAACCATTGTGAGGGGATGTTGGCGTTGACGCCGCGCTTGTGGCAGATACCGGCCACCGGAGCTTCCGATCCGGCAGGATGAACACAATAGTCTTCGTAGTCGCCCAGATCAAAAGCCGAACTGTCCCAGCCGGCAACCTGCTCGTAAAAGTCTGTCACGGCGGTGGCATCATCAACCGTCAGGTCAATCCACCCGATCTTGCCAAATTCCGACATTCAATTGCCCTTTGCTTTT
>JBPCVB010000271.1:0-4103 GCA_051010855.1 Pirellulaceae bacterium
GCCCAACGCTGGCAGCAACCAGAGGCCGCTGTCGATCACTGCAGTTCGACGGGTCACTCCACCACTCGTCCCGAACTGATTTTGCGAGTCGCACGGACTCACGGATTAGCTCGATGGCAACCTGCTCATCAAGACCGGACTCGACGAACCCCTGAATCGTAGCCTGGTAGCTGGCCGTTGCGATGATGTCGGCACCCGCATCCAGGTACGTACGATGTACCGTACGAATTGCATTTGGATCATCGCGGAGCAATCGCGCCGACCACAATTGGTCGGTTAGCTGGTGGCCGTGGTGTTCCAGTTCGGTGGCCAGGCCGCCATCAAGGATCAGGCCGTCTAAGTTAATGGCTGTCGGAATCGTCATGCTCAGCTGAATTCGGGGGTGGGTTGACCAGGTACCCTGCTATAATCCGCGTAACCGCGGGTTTCATAATCATTCAGGAGACACGGTCATGGTCAAGATACTAATCGTGGTTGGGTCGCTTGTTGGCGTATCGTTTGTCTCAACCGGCTATTTGCCGGAAACTCGCCAGCCGGGAGCGGAAGAAGACTCTTCGGCATCAACCATCTTTGACGAGCGGATCATGCCCATCTTTCGCTCGCCCGACCCGTCCAGCTGTGTGCAGTGTCATCTGTCCGCCGTCGACCTCAAGAACTACATCCTGCCGTCGCATGAAAAGACGTTCTTGTCGCTGCGAGATCAGGGCCTGATCGATCTCGAAGAACCGGGAAATTCCAAAATACTCACGCTGATTGCCATGGGTGATCGCGACATGGACGAAGGTGCCCGCATGATTCACGTGGACATGCGCAAAGCCGAGTTCGAGGCGTTTTCCAGCTGGATCGCAGCTTGTTGTGAAGATGAAACGTTGCGTACCCTGCCGCCGCTGGAATCGAGTGAACTCGCCCGCCCCCCACGACCGGATGCGGTGATTCGGCACGCTCGCAAGAGCCGTCTGGTCGATTCGTTCACCCGCAACGTCTGGTCGCAACGCATGCGGTGTTTTCCCTGTCACACACCTCATGAAATTGGACGGCGGCAAACGGGGCCTCAACAGAAGTTCGACGAGTGGAAAGAGCAGTATGGCGAGCGGATGATCATTTTTCAGGAAACACCCGAAGCGACCCTCGATCATTTGATCCAGCGCAGTCAACAAGCGACCGACGGAGAACTTCCGCTGATTAACCTGGATGATCCCGCCAACAGTCTGATCGTTCTGAAGCCCACGGCAAAGCTTCCTCCCAGGGTCGACGGCGAATTCCAGCCCCCATCATCCGCCGATCCGGTTTCCCACATGGGCGGACTGAAGATGCACCTGAACGACCAGTCGTACAAATCGTTCCTTGCCTGGCTGGAAGACTACGCTCGCGTCGTCGGCGATCAGTACACAACAGTAGAAGACCTGCCTGCTGACAATTGGCACGCAACGCAGCGTATCTTGCGGATGAAAGAAACACCCGAGGAATGGGGCGTGGGGACCGTCGTGCAAATGTTCGTGTTCGCGCGTAACGCAGATGATTCTGCGTGGACGGACCAGCCGGTCGCGTTCACCCAGGGGACAATTACGCCCAGACACATTATCAATGGCGCCCTGTTTCTGTTGTCACCCGAGGACGACGAAAAGGCAGCCGAGTGGCGAAGTGCCCAAAACCGTTTGCCCCGCGGTCGTTACCTGATCAAGGTCTTCGTCGATTCCAGTGATTTGATCGCAAAGGATCCGGCGCGCATGCTGGCCGCAGAGGACTATGCCGGTGCCGTCGAAATTGTTGACGCAAAGTGGCGGCCCAAGTTTCCCAAGGCCGAATGGATCTCGGCGGCGGAAATAACGAAATAGCCTAAGCAGCGTTGGCTTCCAGCCGACGTTCCTGCCCACGCGAGCGTTGGCCGCACCTGCAGGTTCAGGCAACCACGCCGTTTTAGATTCAATCAGGCTAGTATGACGAACCGGTAGGCCAGCACCGGAAGGACGGCAATGAACCGCAGGCCCAACAAGTTGCCTGCCGAGGGCGCGCCCATGACATTGCGGCCCCAACGCCCGGAGACCACGTAGTACCACGAGAAGTTCGGGAAAAATGCAAATACAATCGTCAACGCGAGCAAAATGACCGCAAGCAAGGTAACCATCGTCTAACCTCCGCGTGGAATGCTGGAATGTTGCACTGGTCAACGGATGTATCCAGTCGATTCCAGTTGTCTAACAGAGCGGGCTCTGCGAAAAGTGTTCAGCGGCAGGCCATCACAACCCTACGACAACAATCCACCCAATGCCATTCTCTGGCAGGCGAGTTCCGGCTAATTCACCAAATCGGGTCCGGTCGTAGGTTGCGTTTTCGCAACACGCGGGGCGCCTACGCAGACAATTGTCGGGGGGCAATTGCTGCATGCAGGCGGACGGCACACGGCGACCAAGCCCTTAACTGTGCGAATCATCGTTCGGAGCTCTGATAAATGACCTGAGGAATATATTTCCCGTCAACGACCGTCAAATCTGTTTCGTTGAAACGACGGACCATTCACTGACTTCTTCTGCCAGATTCGCGCCAATCGATTCGCTGAAACGCATCACGTCAAAAACCCAACTTCCCAAATCAGTTTGCGACTGCTTGTGCTTCTCAATTCGACTTGCCAGTTTATTTGCCTGGGCGTCACTTTCTCGCAGCAGTTGTTCGATCGCAGCTGAACGATCACTCAAGCGACGGCATTCAGCTTGAAACCTGATCCCGTTTAATCCAGCCACACCCGATAGCCCTTTAAACCAGGTGGTTGATTTTCAACGATTCCTGCGCGAAAGGTCGCACCGCCAGACACCCAGCGTCGGTCGCATTGCTTTACGCCGGATGGTCGAGGATTTGCTGTCGGGTCGGCCGGGATTCGATCGTGGATCCTGCACAAGGCAGCTGCGTGCTGGAGATTCCCTCAAGCGATTCCGCGTGTCATCTGGACTTCAGTGAGGATGGCCGGCGGCTGGCATTTTGCACCATGGGAGGGCAAATTTCCGTATCCAATGCGGGTAATGGCGAAGTTCACGACGCGAAGGGTGCCGAATTTCCCAACGATAATCGCTAGATTTTTCGCAACAAAAGCGCTTTTTCCAGCCCATTTTGATTGCGTCAGAACGCGGAATCCGTATCGTATGGTGAGAGCGATGGGTCGATTGTCGGTCTTCGTCGCCGAGTTTCTTTTTTTTGGATTTGGGTAATGGCTGAAGGCACTATCAAAAAGTTAACGGACAAGGGTTTTGGATTTATTGACACGGGAGGCAACAAGGACTTGTTCTTTCACTCCTCCAATGTCGAGTGTGAAGGCGGCTACGACAGCTTGCACGAAGGGCAAAGAGTAACGTTCAATGAAGGAGAGGGGCCCAAAGGACCTCGCGCCGAGAACGTTCAGCCTGCATAGCGAAACATCAGAACCAGGTAAATCTCGCCGGCGTTTCAACGCCGGCTTTCTTTTTTCGAACGTCACCGTTCCATTACCAGCCCCCCGCCGCGCTAAACAGCGTCCCGAGATTCATCGCCGCGATGAACCAATAATGTCAACGGACGCTTGCGGGAATTGTTGGTCCAACGGCTGTTGGCCGTTATGTCACCGGATGCCCTGCACCACACCGCAGTCAGAAATCTTGCACACACCACTCGTCCGAGCGGAGAGATGCCCAGTCGGCGATGAGCCTGCATGGAGCGTCGGTTGTCCGGATTGATTGCCAACAGACATTGTCGCGAACCTTGATGATGAATGACAAACGAAACTAGCTGGCTGTAGACTCCGCGTTGTCGATAGTCACGATCAACATACCCTGAAAATAGCCAACACTGATTGTCGGCTAGCTGGATGGTCACACCCAGATCGGCTTCTTCAAATTTGCTTTCGCAGCACCACAACCCTCCCACGATTTTGTGGTTGTCCCTGGCGATCGCCGCACGGACCGGACAACCAATCTGCGATCTCAGGGCGCCGGTCAGACGCTCCGCCGCAACCAGCTCCTCTTCGGTCGTGGTCCAACTCACAACGACCACTTCCCCTGACCATTGTTCCTGTGGTGCTGCTTCAAAAACAATGAAGCGGCGGCAGCGGAACAGGAATCGTGGAACCACGCGATTAA
>JBPCVB010000272.1:0-3399 GCA_051010855.1 Pirellulaceae bacterium
GTCAATCAATGTACCACATTGCGACGCCGGAAGAAAAAACACAGCAGCCAGGAACCGGCAGGATGCCGCAGCGTCAAAAATCGATGACTTCAATTTCCTGCTGGTTGACCTCTGCCTCTTCGAACTCGGCCGCTGTGATCGCGGCGTCGATTTGAGTCTGTTCGGATTCGGGCAGCTGATCATACAGCTTGTCATAGAACAAGCGGGCCCACAGGTCTCGTGGCTGGTCGGTCAGCGACTCCAGGGTTAACTGGAAAAACGGCGGTCCGGAAAGCAGCTTGAATCGTGCGGTGATTTCCTGACCAGCCAGTTGACCCTTTGCCATCACAAATGGCGGCTCCATTTCGTTGTCGCCCGGGCCGTGCCGGATGTCGATCGGCTCGATATCAAACCGTGTCTCGCCCAGCATGAACCAGCCACCGGGTTGCACAGATATCTGGTTGACGTGGCGTTTGGTGATGATGCGACGTTTGCTGGTCGTCTTCTTTTCTTTATCCGTATCCGGTTCGGGTTCGGGTTCGGGTTCGGGTTGAACCGGCTCAATCCGGACTTCGACATGCCAGTCTCGGGGCGCCAGATCGGAAGCACCTTCAAAATAGTCGCCGGGTGTAAAGCCGGTCAAAGTATAAACACGCTGCGCACCCATGGGCTCGGACATCGCAATTTGTCCGTCGAGGATGTCGAGCTGGCTACGCATCTCTCCGGGTTTGGGAAACGCGATATCGAGCGAGAACGGCAAGGGCGCAACAATCGAACCGTGCAGTCCGGGTTTCATTGTCCCTGCCAGATTCAATGACGCTGGTTCTTCAGCGAACCTTTCAGATGGTTGCGAAGTTATGTCAATCTGATCACTGACCACCTCGAGTTCGCCCAGCTGGGTGATCTGGCCTTCCAGCATTTGAAAGTCGTTGAACCGGAAGCGGTCAAAACGCACCGTCGTTCCCGTTTCCGGGTTGATGATTTCAATGTCCCGGGCACTGACCAGGTCAATTCGCAATTCCTTGAGTTCCTGGAGATCCTCGTCGTCAAGTTCGCTTTTGATCTCCTCCCACACCTCGGCAAACTCTTCGCCAATCTCTTCACCATCGATAGCCCCGATCGAGACGTCACCGGATTCGTCGAATTCGGTGTATATCTTCGCACTGGCAACGGAAACCTCGTCGATCAGCAGACGGCTGTGCCGAGCCATATCATAAAAGCCGTTGAACTTGAACTTGATGCCCCGAAGTTCATTCCATGGCATTCCCTTGTCTGACTCGAATTCCAGAGATTCGACTTCAAAGCCGGATGAGATCGAACCCGTCAGGCCTTCGACCTTGACAGTGCCATCGGCTTCCAATGCGCGTTCGATCAGTGCCAATGGCAGGGACGTATGCATCGTCAGGTAATAACTGAGAACGCACATCACCAGCAACAACGCGAGAAACATCCCGCAGCCAGTTGCAAAACAGCCGCAACCAGAACCGTGCCGCGTGGTTTGCTGGAAGCTCTCAATACCGGCTGTTGTTTTTTCCTTGATGCCCATTTAGCGCCCGCTGCCCGAAGAGGATTTGCACCAGGACTATTCGATCCGATTTGCCGAAACTTGGCTAGAGAATCCAGGAAATTGGCAGATTAGTGAGGGAACCCGAAGCGTCAGCGAGGGGCTTGCTTGTAGAATCCGGTCCCTCGCTAACGCTTCGGGTTCCGTCTGCAGACGAAGGCGGGGTAGAGGAAGAGGGCGATTCGAGTACGAGTACGAGTACGAGTACGAGTACGAGCACGAGGACGAGCACGAGCACGAGCACGACGGAGGGCGGAGGGCGGAGGGCGGAGGCGGATGGGGGTTACTGATCGCCGAAAGCGGGGTGATTGCGGTCGCCGGCGGCTTCGACATACATCAACAAATCGAGAATCTCGGCCTTGGTACAAGTGTTCAGCACTCCCTGTGGCATCATCGAGACCTTTGATTCCATCTCTTCTTCGATGTCGTCGATGAGGATGGTGACCGGCTCTTCGTTATCGAGCGGATTGGCCAGCAAGCGGATTTCGGCGTCGGTCCGTTCGGCAACTACGCCTGTGTGCAACCGTCCATCGATATCCTGAATGATCAACGAGACGTAGCGCTCTTCGATGTCGGCCGACGGGTCGATCAGACTCTTGAGTAGTCCCGCACGATCCAGGTTGCCGGTATTAAACTTTTGCTGCAGATCGATGAGGTTCGGGCCAACATCACCGCCTTCACTTTCGCCAACCTTGTGACACTGGGCGCATGACAATTCCGTAAACAGCGCCCGTCCGCGTTCCCAGGACCGGTTCTCGTCGGCTTGCTCCAGGTCGGCCAGCAAATCCTGAACATTCCACTCGCGTACGAACGCACGCGCCGCTATCTCGGAATCAACCGTTGGCACCAGTGCTTCGACCGGCGCATTGTCCAGATCCTCAATCACATGCATAACGCCGTACATACGACGCCAGTGACCGGGGTAAGTGCACACGTACGGGTATTCGCCGGGCTTGTCAGGCGCAACCAGATCCATGCGTTGCAACTGACCCGACTGCAAGAGTTTGGACGCATGCATGACTTCCGGCATGTCCGGAACATAGCCACGTTTCAGGGCATTGGGTTCGGTAGCCATCAACTCGGCTGCAATACCGACTTTGGCGTAGGCCCCGGGCTGCGTGATCACGATGTTGTGCGGCATGATATCGGTGTTGTCGAAAATCAGCTGAAACGGCTTGCCTGCTTCGACAAAGAAATGGCTGCGGTCGTATTGCATCCGATGTCGAATCGGCCGCAACACGATTACGTTGATGCCAAGATCATTCAGTGTGGCACGCGCCTGTTTGGCCTCGTCGCCCGGCAGGGCAGTGGCCAGTTTCTTGCCCAGCGAAATCTCGTCGATGACGTGGGGCTGTGTGCGATCGGATGGTGGCAGGGCACTGACCGTGGAAACGATGTCGGCAACCAACGGCCCGATCCGGGGCTCCTGCCAGCTGCGACGCGGCAAGCGTTCCATGCCGCGAACGGCCGCAGCGCGTGTTTGATTGTTGAGGATAAAATCCGCAAAGGCCTCGAATGTCGCCTGTTCTCCGGACAACAGATGCACCGCCGCGTTGATGGCCGCCTGGCGAATCGCGCCGCGCGGATCACCCTCCAGTCCGATGGTCACGCTGGACTCCGGCGCACCAATATCTGCCTGCTCGAACACCACGTTGCGTTCTGAATCCAGCACCTTGATTGTGAAACCGTCCAGTCGTTTGCCAAGTTCGTTATTCTCGTGTCGATTCCACACGATGACCGCGTCCAATGCCCGTTCGGTTCCCAAATCCAGCTCCCACCACGGGTCCGGCTGGTTTTCCGTCGTGTGTGACTGGCCGCGATCCGAAAAGATCGGACTCTTGTTGCCATCGATAGCC
>JBPCVB010000273.1:0-2845 GCA_051010855.1 Pirellulaceae bacterium
GCATTCGTCCCATCGTCGATCATGTGACGGTTTTTGTCCGAACCACCAAAACAAAATGCACGAAAACGAGATGGCAAACACGATCACCGCCAACCAGGGTTTGAGCATGGCGAAGGCCAACGCCAGGGAGCCGGTCCAGACGAGCGCCAACAATACCCCTCGCCATGTCTGTTTACCTGCGTCGTAATACAACGCCCCAATGGTCCACAGCGCGGCACAAAGACAGGCCAGTCCCACAAGTAATTGAACGACAAACAAAAACAACTCCCTTGCTATCAGTCAATTCGCTTGCAAACACCGTGGAATGGTTTCGCTAATCATCAAATGTTAGCGGATTAATCGGATTAACGCATTCCAGGACCAAGGTTTCGCCGAATGGCAAATTCGTTTCATGTCGAATAACAGAAACAGTGCAATGTATCTACTAAAAAAAGCGCCGGGGACTGTTATGACTGTCAACTTACGAACCCACGTCAAGATAGCGGCAGCGTTGATGTGTTTTGGCTGGATGATGACGGGCAGTTTGGCCTGGGGTCAGGGTCTTGGCGTCGAGTTACACAATACGATGATGCCTGCTTCCGGGGGAATGGGTGGTACCAGTATTGCGCAGCCCCAGGACCTGCTGTCGGCCATCAACGGTAATCCAGCCAGCCTGACCCAGTTTCGTGGCACCCAGTTTACGTTTGGCGGTGGCTGGGTGGAGCCGCATGTCGACTTGAGTCATACGGGTAACAACGACTTGCCAGGAATTGGTCCTTTTGAGGCGGCTTCGGGTACACCTGGGACGGCACTGGGCAACATCGGTGTAACGCAAGACTTGTCTGTGCTCGGGATGCCAGTCACCGCTGGCGTGGCCCTTGTAACAACGGCCGGCATCGGCGCGGATTTTGCGTCCGAGCCGAATTCCAACAATTCGGCGATAACGTTTACTGTGCTGAAGTTCTTGCCAGCCGTTGGTGTGAGACTGACGGACCGGCTGTCTGCAGGTGCCAATTTCGGTCTCGTGACCAGCACCTTTGACGGGTTGTTTGTAGGTAGTTCAAAAGCGACGCCGGCGTTTGCAGCCCGTGGAAGCTTCGGATTGAATTACGTCGTCAATTGTCACACCCGAATTGGTGGCTATTACCAGACAGAGGCAAGATCTATCTACGAGGATGCCATTGTATTGCAGCCGTTTGTCGGACTTCCGGGTATCCCCCTGGATGTCGCCGCCGAACTGCCCCACAACGTGGGCATCGGGTTTTCCAACAATCGCCTCGCTAACGGTCGGCTGTTATTGGCCGCAGACGTGTTGTACAAGTTCTGGCAAAACGCGGCGTTGTTTGATGCCATTTACGAAAATCAGCTAATTTTTCAACTCGGTGCCCAGTACTCGACACCTCGCGCAAAGTTGCGAGCCGGTTATGTTTGGGCCGACGAACGGATGGTGGACGTTCCTGGTAACGTGATTGGAGGCATCACACCGCCCGGCGCAGCAAATGCTATTCAGTACATTCAGGGACTGGCTCCCAACATCAACCAGCATCGACTGACCGGAGGAATCGGCATCCCCAACGTCCTGCCGGGCGTTGACCTGGATATGTTCGCCGGCACGATGTTTCGGGCCTCCGAGAATTTCGGACTGACCACGGTCCGAGTCAGCAGTTACTACCTCGGTGGCGGTTTGACCTGGCGATTCGGTCGCGGATCAGGTTGCAACCTGGCTCCCAACGAATGGTGTCCGTCCAACGGCCGAGGCTGCGGCGGTTGCTCCAGTTGCAACTAGAATCGTGAACCTGTCATTGACGCGTGCCGGTTTCGATCGAGTATCTGTATGGGACAGTTTCAGAACCTCGTGGCTGTGGCTTCCAGCCGCAGTGGAAATCAGAAACTATTGGCAAGATGCCCCAGCCACGATTTCAAAACCGGTTTTGAAATCTACTAGTTGGGTTTCTTGATGTTGTGTTTTTCAGAAAACTCCTTGATCATCCGCGCGTTGGCATCGCTGACATCGATGCGACCATCGTTTATGGCCTTCGTCATGACTGGCTTGCTATCTACAGGGGGCGGCGGTTGTACCGCGGTTCCGGGAACTGACCACGCTTCGTGAGTTGCCACCGCCATTCGTTCCTTGATTTCGTCTTTGGAAATATTCCAAACCATCAAGTCAGTCGCCATTGATAACGGCCCGTCATAAGTTTCGCGAATCCCTTCGTAGATACCGTAGCGAGTACCCTCTTCATTAAAGAAATGGTAGGCGACCGCATGCCGCGGTTTGATCATGCTCATGACTTTGCCAAAAGCCTGAGCAGAAGTATGGAAGTCGGTGTTCATTGCCAATGCCAGTGGCGGTGGCTGGTTGTAGAATTCGCGAAGCTGTTCTGGCGTGTTCATGCATTCGTGAATACAAAAATCCGCATCGAGAGCGTACTCTTTGAACCACTTGTTTGGAAAGGTATCACCACCAAACACGACCTTTAGCCCGTTGTATTCCAGTGAAAAACTCACAGGACCATCGCCGGCGTGAATGGCTGGCCACGAGCGAATCGTTACTCCGTTTTCCTCGTAAACGACCTGGTTCTCGCCTTTGTAATCAAACTCTGTTGTGTCGATGCCACCGGGAATCGGACCCACTTTCACAGCACGAGTTTGATAGGCCCAATTGCAAGACTTCAAGAAATGGTCCATGGCATACTTGGTTCCCATTTCAGGTGTTTCGCCACTTGGTCCCCAAACTCTAAGTGCATTGGGGCGGCCAGCCGTCCAGCCGCCAGCCCACAACGCGTCCATATCGCCGAAATGATCTGTATGCAGGTGAGAGAGGAATACTTTGTCCAGATATTGATAAGGAATCATCAATGCCGCC
>JBPCVB010000274.1:0-5381 GCA_051010855.1 Pirellulaceae bacterium
GTTTTGGACTCAGGCATATGACCCGTACGCAGCATTTCGTAGTTGGTACGCAAGGTCAGGTCGAGTCGACCAAAGTGTCGGAAGCTGGGTGCTTCGCTACCGGCCAGTTCGGCCAGGGCATCGGACACCGCCAGATAATCCTGGGCCTGACTCAGTTGCAGTCCCGGACTTGACGACATGCCATCCAGTACCGCCTTGATCTGTTCGACATTGTTACCGATCAGCACAAAAGCGTCCTTGACGACAAAAACGCGTTTTTCGAACAGCGGCTTGGGCTTGGGCAATTCCTCTTCCATCGATTCCTCGGCCAGAGGATCAGCGAACTCGGCTTCCAGTTCCAGTTCCAGATCGCCAAAGTCATCTTCTTCGGCGGTATCGACCACGAGGATCTTCGCACCGTTGTAGTCGATGATATCGTCGGCATCGCTGTGCACGAGGTCGAAAATCGCTTCGGCTACATCTTCCTCGTGTCCTTCGAGAATCCGCACGCCAAAGACGATTCGCTCGCTCTCTTCATTGATTGGAAGCTCGGTCACGGAAGTCACTGTAATCCGGTCATTGAGCCGCGAGACCAGCAGACGCACGTCAACCATGGGGCCGTTAACGTCGTCGCGAAGACCGTCCAGAGCACGCTCAAATGACCCGTCTGTTCCCGAGGTTGAATCGATGATATTGCCGACCTTGTGCAGGGCCTTGGACAGGTCCCACGTGAAATTCACAACGCCCGCAGCGTTTTCGGGGACCCACAGCGGCGGATCCAGCGAATCGCCTTCCGGATTGCGGAAATCCAGCATGGCCGCGGCACTTTCATATCGATCGTCGTCCCCGGTGACCGGGGGAGCGTACACCAGAGTTCGATGCACAGCTTCGTGCTCGCCGGTGGCAATCGAAACGACTCCACCTACACCCAGAATGGCTGAGAAGCCTTCTTCCTTGAACTTTTCCGCGTAATCATTCCGCAGTCCCTCACCTGGGTTTTGGGCATCGGCGATGGCCTGAGCGAGCTGAATATATCCAAACGGCTCAATGAACCAGCGGAGATGGGCCGGGTAGCCTTCCTCATCAAACGTGCAGGTTTCGTGAATCGAAGCAAAGGCTTCGTTTTCCGAAAGCGTCGGGGCCCCTTCAGCAGCCTTGCCGATGCGTTGCACGACGTCACGAAACACCGATTCGTTGTCGCAAGCCAGCAACCATTTGCCAACAATTGCGTGATAGGCAAATTGTTTCTTTCTCAAACCACGAGGTTTCTTGAATTCCCATTTGGCAGCTGTGATTCCGTTGACCGTAATCTCCTCGCGAGTGGCCTCGCGGGAAGTTAGTTCCTCGGCGACCTTAACCAGCAATTCATCGGCACGGTCTCGCGATTCAGCTACGTCCACCAGCAATACGACCGCATGGTCGGCCAGCGAATCGCTTTCGCCGCCATCTGCGCTGAGGACGCCAGCCAGGCAGATCTCACCAGTCTTTACTTTTTCAATATCCTCAACCGTCATGCCAAAACGGATATTTTCCTGATCCAGCCAATCGCGAAATTGCTTGGCGAGGTCTTCGACAAAGGGTTTGACTTCCGGGTCTTCCATCATTTGCCCGAACTGGGTGCTTTCAATGGCAGCCTTCAACGCATCGGAATCCGGAATCGAAATCCAGCCTCGAGTATTGGCGGGCAGAAGCAATTCACTCGGAACAACCTCATCCACCGTGAGCGCGGGGTCAGCAGTCTCTTCGGCAGCATCAATGACGATGGTCTCGCTGCGTTTTTCGTCCTCTGTGGGCGCTTCGTTTTGGGCAAATGCAAGAGTCGGCAGCCAGAAAAGGCAGATCAGAACCGGTAGCCCAATGTTCAGAAACTTATTCAAAGCAATCTCCCTTCGCCGAGCCGGCAGGATGGCATTCCGACTCTCTCGATTTGTGCTAGTTAGTCTGGGTTCTCATCGACCAACAATACGAGTGGATAGCAACGCAAATTCGGTAAATGGCGCAATCAGCATAATCAGGCGTTGCCGTGATGATTATCTTAGACAATTACAACAACGAACGTAAAGATTGCCTGAATCGGGTTTCGGGAGCCTTGGCCGTTTTTTTTTGCCCCGAAAGGAGCTATTGCGAAGCGACAAGGTCACGACGTAAGCCGTTCATCGACAGTGGTTTGGACGTCCGTCGGCACCTGTCGCCAAACGGCTGTTCTTGCTAATCTGAACTCGAAAGCAATCCATCAAACACAGGCAGGCCACTGCGGCGGCTGCCCAAATAATCCCCAATCTTCTGGTTGGTTTTCCCTTGTAAATGGACGAAACCCGGTACCAAAACCCGTTAATCACCCGCTACGCCTCCCCCCAGATGGCAGCGTTATTTGGGTCACAAAAAAAGTTCAGTACCTGGCGGCGGCTGTGGCTGGCACTTGCCGAAGCCCAACAGTCCCTGGGTCTGGATATCAGTGACGAGCAACTGGCTGAAATGCGGTCTCACCTGGAAGACATCAACTGGGAGGTGGCGGCCCGCTATGAGGGGGAATTGCGTCACGACGTGATGGCACATGTCCACACGTTTGCTGATGCCTGCCCCAACGCCGGGCCAGTGATACACCTGGGTGCCACAAGCTGTTTCGTAACCGATAACGCCGACCTGATTATCTTTCGCGAAGCTTTGGGGCTGGTGGCTGCGCGACTGGCGGAGATCATCGGCAAACTGGGCAAGTTCGCTTTGGAGAATCGCGACGTCGCCTGTTTGGGCTTTACGCATTTGCAGCCAGCACAACCCACGACGATTGGCAAACGGGCCACGTTGTGGGCTTATGACCTGATCCTGGATCTGGCAGATCTGGAATATCGGCTGACCGCATTGCGGGCTCGCGGAGTGAAAGGCACGACCGGCACCCAGGCCAGTTTCCTGAAGCTGTTTGAAAACGATCACGACAAGGTAACGCGGCTGGATGAACTGGTGGCCGAGAAGATCGGTTTTGACCGGACGTGGGCAGTCACCGGACAGACCTATCCGCGCAAGATCGATGTGCAGATTATGGATGTGTTGTCGGCTATCGCCCAATCGGCTCACAAGATGGCGACCGACTTGCGCATTTTGGCACACCGCAAGGAGATCGAGGAACCGTTTGAGGCCAGACAGATCGGCTCATCTGCCATGCCCTACAAACGCAATCCCATGCGATCGGAACGTATTTGCGCCTTGGCGCGTTTTGTCATTAGCCTGCAAAGCAGCCCGGCAAACACCCTGGCGACGCAATGGCTGGAACGCACCCTGGATGACAGCGCCAATCGCCGGCTGGTCCTGCCACAGGCCTTTCTGGCCGTGGACGCCGTCCTGATTTTGTTGTCCAACATCACCGACGGCATGGTGGTCTACGAAAAGGTCATTGGCAAAAATCTGGCTGAGGAACTGCCATTTATGGCCACCGAAAATATCCTGATGGCGGCTGTTGAGGCCGGTGGCAATCGTCAGGAATTGCATGAGCGGATTCGTCAGCACAGCGTGGAAGCCGGTCGCGCCATCAAGCAACAAGGGCAACCTAACGACCTGCTGCAAAGACTCAAGGATGATCCGGCGTTCGCGGCGGTCAATCTGGAACAACTACTGTCAGCAGGCGGCTTTGTCGGACGGGCTCCCGAACAGGTCGATGAGTTTTGTGAAACCCGAATTCGTCCCATTGTGGAGCGATATCGTGAATCGGGTCCCTCACAGGTTGAACTGACCGTTTAGCGCTGGCGGCCAACACATTATGGGCAAGGCAATCGGGCAACCTGCAAACAGCGGCGACCGCATCGCCTGGTACGATGCGAAGATTCAGGAATTCGACGCCGAGATCGCGTCCGCATTGGCTCTCTGGCGAAAGCTTTCTGTTGTCCGTGGCCTGACCTTTCTGGCCGCTCTGGCCCTGCTCATCAGCGGCATTGTCACCGCTGCCGGAATTCGCAATGCCTGGTTTGTCCTGTCGGCAATTGTCTTCGTCGTGTTCCTGTATATCGCCGTTGTCCATGAAGGCCTGGAAAGTGCGTTGCGCAAGAAAAAAGTCTGGCGACGCCTGTATCGCTGGTCCCGCGCACGGCTGCAACGCGACTGGGACAAGTTGAGGCAAATCGACGTCAAGTTCGACCCGGCATACGGAGCCCTCGTCAATGATCTCGATCTGTTTGGTCGATCGTCGCTGTTCCAGCTGGTGGGAGGAGTAGAAACACCCCTGGGCATCGAGCTGTTTCGCGACTGGCTTCTCATCGTGCCCACGGCGGATGAGGTGAACCAGCGACAGGCAGCGATTCAGGAACTGCAGCAGCGGCCCGACTTTCGGGATCGGCTCAGGTTTTCCTGTCACCTGTTGTCCGCGGGAGACGGTGGCCCGGAAACACTGACTAAATGGTGCGAGGCACCCGTCGAATATGATCGTCGCGGCCTGCTGATCTGGATCGCGCGGATACTCGCCGGAATTACCGCTTTCGGTGTGATCGGTTTGCTAACTGGCTGGATTCCCATCACGATCGCCGGCCCTGGGTTGCTCGGCATGCTGGCCATCAACTTTTTTATGACGGTGATTTTTGCGGGACGGATTCACGCTGTGTTTAACCAGGTCTCATCGCGACACCACGAGGTCAGCCATTACGACGAGGTATTTCGATTGATTCGCGGCGAGTCCCTCGAGAGCCCGATGCTGCAGCAATTGAAACAGGAGTTGTTCACAGAACACGGCGATGTACTGGAAGCGACTCGCAGCCTCGGTCTCATCTCGTGGTGCGCGAATCTTCGGCGACACGGCGTGCTGTTTTTCATTTATTTGTTGCTGCAATTCGGATTCCTGTGGGATTTCCATGTGATTCGGCAGCTGCATCGATGGAAAGAAGAGCACGGCAGTCACGTGCGACGCTGGTTCGAGGTCCTTGGGCAATGGGAAGTCCTCGCGTCGTTGTCGCAATTTGCCGAAGACCACGGCGAGTGGGTTTACCCGGAGATGAAAAACCAGCCCAAGGCAACAACCACCATCGTCGCCAAATCCCTGGGTCATCCGCTGCTGCATCACGAATTACGGGTCGATAATGACGTGCAGATCGGTCCGTGCGGCAGCGTGTTGCTGGTAACCGGATCGAACATGTCGGGCAAAAGCACCTTGTTGCGGGCTATTGGACTAAACACGGTCCTCGCGCACCTGGGCGCACCGGTTTGCGCTGTGAGCATGAATCTCTCGCCAATGCGAATCGAAACCAGCATGCGAATCCAGGATTCGCTGGCCGATGGAGTGTCATTCTTTATGGCAGAGTTGCGGCGACTCAAGCAAGTCGTCGATATTGCCCGACAGTACGAAAATCGCGACGACGTAACCGTGCTGTTTCTGCTGGACGAGATACTGCAAGGCACCAACTCACGCGAGCGTCATATTGCGG
>JBPCVB010000275.1:0-5981 GCA_051010855.1 Pirellulaceae bacterium
TCACCAAGGTCGGCGCCGTCCAGATCATTCAGATCGACATTCTGTTCGAGGTCGTCAATGCCGACTTCGTCCATGTTGTCGATGTCTTCATCGCGAACATCCATTGTGTCGCCGATTTCACCAACGCCTTCTTGCAGATCCTTCCAGTCCTCATCGGTGATGTCATCCTTGAGGTTGTCACGAATCTGGTCCCATTCGTCGGCAGGCAAATTGACCGCCTCTTTCCAGTCTTCGTCGGTGATGTCCTTGAGATCGTCCCAGGACCGTTCCAGCTCATCCAGTTCGTCGGCTGGTAGATTAACGGCGTCATCCTTGATTGCGTCCCAGATTCGATCCTCGATTTCCTCGCGAACTGCATCGTCAATTTCACCGTCAATGATCCAGCGTCGAAATTCTTCGCGCAACGCCTCATCGCGAATCGCATCGTAAATCCAGCCAACGGTCCAGATACCGCGCGATATCGGGTGCCAGTAGCGTCCTCGCCATGGCCGACGAAACCGGGGGTTATTAATGACGACACGATTGCCGCCGCCCCGTTGAACCACTCGCGGTCGGCTTCCTACGCCCCGTTGGTAAGTTCGATGCCCGTTGTATCTCCGGGAAGTGGTCGGTGTTCGCGATGCAGTCGCGGGCCGCGCTCGCGGGTTGCGCTTGGTCATTTGCCACTGACCGCCGGAAAACCGAAATACGTACACACCAGGTTCGTTGATCGTCACCGGCTTCCATTTGACCGATGAATCTCCGCTCCACAGTTCAAAACTGATCGGGAACTGTCTTGGCGAGAGGATACTGGCCTTGCCAGGGTTGATGTTCTTTTGCGTTTTTCCGGCGCGAAAGGTCACTTTGTGTTTGTCAGCATTCGCGAGGACAACCTTGCCCGTCAAGTCGCGCGACTGGGCTTCCAGTGAAGTCACGACCGTTGATGCCAGTGCTACGGCCAATCCCGCCGACAGGATCCATCGACCATTGAGGCATTTGATTTTGGTTTGCGACATGATGTTGATTCCAAATGAGTTGTGCTTGTTTTTTGCCCTCGGCCCGAATTACTCGTCAACACCAGCAGGCGCGATGCTGCTGAAATTGACTTCAGGGAAGAGTGCCGTTTCGGCACGCATCTCTGGTACCGTGATTGAGTAACCGGCTCCATCGTCCAATCGCGTGTATTCGATCGGCGAACTGTCGTAGGGACTGACCGGCGTCGCGCCACCAAAGATGCCACCTACCTCACTAAGTGATTGCGGAAAGCCAGTTTCTGTGCGGGTGGCCCCAATCGCCAGAGCCAGTCGTGCCAGAGTCAACTCGGCTTCGTGAATAGCAAATGTTTTGCCGAACTCAGCGGGATTGAAGGCGAGACTTGCACCCAGTGCACCGACCCTTTCGTTGTACGTATCGAAAATCTGCTGGCCACGTTCGACACGGGCTTTGGGGGGCAGAGTCATGCAGGCGGCGGCCGCTTCGGTGAATCGTTTGTTAATCGCGGAGATTCGCTGGACATGCTGACGAAATGATTCCGGGTTTTCAAATACCGGTCTCTCCACTCCTGCATCGACGGCCGCATTGACTGCGCTGACACGCAACTCTTCCAGCGACTGTTCGGCGAAGTCTTTACCCAATTCCTCCAGTACCAGTTCTGCCCAGGGACCATCAGGAAATGCTGCGTCGAGCGCGACCAGACGTTGACTGAGGATGCCCAATTCGCCGGCCACAGTACGTGTCGGGTCAACAAGATCACCGGCGATGGTTTCCAGCATGCGTTGGGCGCGAATTACCGTTTTTGGATTGGGGCAATTGGCGGCCCAGTAACCCAGTGCCACGTAGTTGTTTTCCAGGATCTCCATCCCCGCCAGTGCTTCGGCAACCGTTCGTTGCTGATTCATGTGGCGACCCATACGCAGGCCGTCGAAAAAGATCACCGCAGCCTCTTCCCAGTTGCCACGTGTCATCTCATAAACACCACGCAGTGTGAGCAATCGACCGAGGCGTACCATCGGTCGAACGTGGGGCAGGGGAGTCCCCGCTCCATGACCGCTAAAGTCGATACCGAAATCGCACAGGTTCAAACGAGTTCCCGACGCGGCACTTCGCAATGCAAGGCGTCCCTGATAAAGCACTCGTTTGATCGGATCCGACATCTCCTGGTAACTCACTCTTGGCACCGTTTCCCAGATGGGCTGCTGAATCGGTCCGGTTTGGTCTTTGTCAATCGCCTGCAAATAGAGCAACGCCCGCTGGTAATGCAGCCCAGCATTGGGAGAAGGAGGCGAAGCTGGTTCTGCCAGCGTTCCGGTTTGGGCGAGCGTCAAATTCCCGAAGCCGACCATCATCATTGCGATGGCCAGCAGCGAGCATGAACGCCTGAAGATCTCTTTGCGACTCATAATTCTCTCTCGATTGCGAATCAAGTTCCTGTTGCGACGAGTCCGGTCATCGACTGGCTTTTGGGGAAGCCGGCCAACCGGAACCTGGAGTTATCCCATGCTGCCGGGATAGCGTCAATTTTGTGAACGTTATTTACTGTTAATAACTCAGTTCGTCGATGAAGGCCTCACATCAAGACATGCCTGAACGTGCAGGCCTGAGCAAGCAGAATGGAATACCTTGCAGTTCAACCCAGTCACCGCAGGAATCCCTGAGTTGACGAACCATCGTGCCCGCCGGATAACTGGAGTTCGCAAACACTATGGAGAATAACCTAATGAGTTTGAACACCCAAAACATTCTGGCTCTTCGCGAGCAGTTTCCCGCCCTGGCAAACTGCCACGACGGTCAACGGGTCGCCTTCTTCGATGGTCCTGCGGGCACGCAGGTCCACCAAAGCGTGATCGAATCGATGAACCGATACCTGGTCGAGTGCAACGCGAACAAGGGCGGTGTATTTCCGTCCAGCCAAGCCAGTGATGCGTGGATGGACGAGGCTCATCAGGCGTTTGCGGATTTGATCGGAGCCAGTGATCCGGACGAGATCGTGTTTGGTCAGAATATGACATCGTTGACGTTTGCCTTGTCACGGTCCCTGGCACGCACGTGGAAATCTGGTGATGAAGTCATCGTGACCCGGCTCGATCATGATGCCAACATCACTCCATGGGTTACCGCGGCCAACGACGCGGGTGTCGTGGTTCGATACGTTGACTTTAATCCAGACAACGCTTGCCGGCTGAACATGGAACAGCTGCGATCGTATTTGAACTCGAAGACCAGACTCGTTGCTGTCGGCTGCGCATCGAATGCGACGGGCGGTATCAATCCGGTTGCGGACATTTGTAGCAAGGCTCGCGATGTCGGCGCCTTGACGTTTCTGGATGCAGTGCACTACGCGCCGCACGGCCTGATGGACGTAAAGGAATGGGGCTGCGATTTTCTGGCTTGTTCGGCCTACAAGTTCTTCGGACCGCACCTTGGCATCCTGTGGGGCCGCCGGGAATTGCTGGAAGGGCTGGAAGCATATCAAGTCCGGCCTGCGCCAACCGATATCCCTGGCAAATGGATGACCGGCACGCAGAGCTTCGAGTCAATCGCTGGCGGTATGGCTTGCGTTGACTATTTGGCCGACGAAATTGGCATCTTGTCCGCAAGCAAACCAACCACGCGCCGCGAAAAATTGCAGACGGCCTTTGAATTGATCAACGAATACGAGCAAATGCTGTCCGTGCGGCTCATGGAAGGCCTAAGACGCATCGACGGAATTCGCATTTACGGTGTGCAGGATGGTCACGAAGTTGCGGACCGGGTTCCAACCTTTTCGATCACGCACGATTCGATTCCAACACCGCAGCTGGCCCGGATTCTGGGCGAGCAAGGCATTTACGTATGGGCCGGAAACTATTACGCCTTGCAACTGACCGAACACCTGGGGCTGGAACCCGAAGGCATGGTTCGAATCGGCGCGTTGCACTACAACACTCCCGATGAAATCGATCGCCTGTTAAACGCCGTTGACGCGGCGGTGAATGCAGTCGCAACGTGAACTTGTTCGAGGCGTTAACGCGTGGCGACACTCATCGGAGACGGTTCGGGTTGGATCGCCCGAGGATGTCTCACCGCGGGCTCGATTCCGGCCCCAGGAACTGGCGTATCGTCCTCTACCCTGGTCGCGACTGCCACGCTGGTTCTTGGCTGCGTTTCGTCGTTGGCGACCGAACTCGTGTAGGAATCACGATGCGTAGCCGTTGGCTCGTGACCAGAAGGAATCGCTTCCGCGATATACATTCCCGCAAACATTGACAGGACGCCTAGCACCACACACCGCACACGCAGATTGTTCATTTCGTCCGCCCTAACGTAAAAGTGGTACGTATACCCGCATCCCTTCGATCTGCGTTTCGCCTATTGTGGGTAATTCCTGGCAATCTGAAAAGCGCTTCTTTTAGCTAAACAGAAAATCGCTGGACCTGCGAACGAGTCTTTTTTGCGTAAATTGCCCAATTCTGTGTTGTGACCCGCCAATAGCAGCTTCGTTCGCATCGTGCAGTCGGAAAAACGGGAAATTGCAATCGCTGATGTTGCCTCGTGGGACGATCAGGGAATGCGATTGACGTTGACAATATCATGGGATTGCAAGGCCCGGCGGGCCGCAGGCAGGGGACAGACTTTCAGGTATTCCAGAATTGGATACTTGAGCCAACGGTTTTCATCGCGGGTATTCCACAACGCGAGTACCTCATCCAGCGATTCCCAGTCTTTCCAGCGAGCCAGATCCTCGATGACGTAGTCGGCAGTCCTGGGATCGTTCAATAATAGCCGGCAACTGTCGATAATTCGCGCCCGATCAACGCGCTGGTCACCCAGAAAACGAAAGGCTGATGCCACAGCACGCTTCACTGCCAACGGAACTTCGGGGCCAAGACAACGAGACTCGATTTCGTCGAGTCCTTCGAGTCCCCTGATCGACAACCAGGCAGAAAGAATCGCATCGAGGTCATCCCCCTCGCCGGAGGCCAGCCGGCTATCCAGCGCTTGATTGACAACGAACAAGTCATATCGATCGCCGCAAAGTCCCAGCAGCATGAAGAGCAAGCGTCGATTCCGGCCCGTGACGTCGTCCGATTGGATCCATGAAACGAGTTGTTTGTGATCGAGGTTAAATTTGAGCTCCTGAATAGCGTCCCACGGAGCTGCAGAAAATGCTCCATGCACGGACTCGGATACCTGGGCATCTGACGAGATCAGATATGGCAGCAAAAACACAAGCCGATCGAGATGGTCGTCCGGCCTGTCATCCTCATCGGGGGGAGTAACACGGCATACCAATTCGAGAAAACTCCGACACTGCCGAGTTATTCCGAGCGGATTTTGCCATTGTCCATTTTCGTCGTCGCTAAAGAAGAGATGTGTTGTGCCGACAGGTGACTGAACATCCAACGGCACCTCGAATATGTCGCCCATTTGGACAACATGCAGGTCACCTTTAAGTACAACGACAATCCGATAACGAGTTACCGGTTCATCGGCCAGCGGATCAGCGCGTTGAACCAGCTCCGCAAGCACCGATGCATCGGTGGAATCGAATTGGGCAAGCACCGAGGGGCCAGTTTCAGGCGGACAGAATTTGCACGCCAATGCAGCGGTACTCAACCCCCCGGCAGCGAAAACCAATATCGCGAGATATTTTGCTTTGGAAAACACTTATACGATCCGGAATCGAATACTAATTGCCAGCCATCTCATAGGTGAATTTGCCATCCATCATGGTTTTGAAAACTGTAATCTCGGCGATCCTGGTCGGCTCGACCTCGAATGGATTGCCGTTCAATACAACGATGTCCGCCAGCTTGCCGACTTCAAGGCTTCCGATCTTGTCCTCCATTCGCATCATATAGGCTGCGTCTATGGTTATGGCGCGAATGGCCTGCTCAACAGTCAGCGGTCTGCGATTGGGCGGGAAGGGCTTGGTCTCATCCGGACGCGTGGGATCCATCAACGTGCAAGCGACTTCGGCGCAGAACAGGGGAGCCTGCATGCTCGATTGTGTGCTGGGTACA
>JBPCVB010000276.1:0-5171 GCA_051010855.1 Pirellulaceae bacterium
CGTGTCACGACTTCATTGACGTCAGCGCCGTATTCAGCTTGCAAACGAGACAGTATCTGCCGGGCCGATTCATATTCACCTTCATTGACTTTTTGCTCAATGAACTGATCGACGCATTGCGTGATGCGATCGATGACGGCACCGGATCCCCGCACCGGATAGCGTGGCGATCGTTTGTACAGTTCCTCGAATGCGGACAATGCTTCGCCAAATTGGCCATTTTGCAGATTCTCCTCACCGTCTTCGTACAGACAGCGATCCATCATTTGGGAAATCTGGGCGCGGCGTCCGAATCCAGGCTCGGCATCCAGAAACGCCAGCGTGCGAAAGGCCGTGCCATAGTCACCTTCGCTCATGGCCTTTTCGCTTTCGGCCAACACCAAATCGGCATAGCGTTCGACCTTGACCAAAGCAGCCCAGGGTGTGGCAAACTTGCGTCCCGGATAATCCTTCATTGTAAAGACCAGGCGACCCGTCTTGTTGGCCGGATCAAGCGGGTCCGTCACATCGACGCCTTCCAGATCGATCGGTTCAACATCCAGTTCGCGACTACCATTGTTCGAATCAAAGTACAGCCGATCGAAAGGTTCGCGGTCGATGATGAACAGCTCTTCGCGGGCCAAATCCTCCTCTTCAAACGGTGTGACCGTTTCTTCCTGGGTTTCATTTTCCTGTTGCGCGGAACGTGAGACCTCACCCGACGACGACGGTGTTGCCGTCAACCAGGGTGCCCAAATGGCGCAAATGCAGGCGCAGCACACTGCGGTTGCGGTAAGTCGAATCGACAATGCCGAAGGTCGGCGTATCTTCATGGCTGGATCGGCAATCTGGTACGTGGGTCAGGGACTAAGTTGGTCAAGGCGATGCAGGGTCCCATCGGCTCCCGCGACATACAGCTGTCCCGCCAGTTCGACAGGTGGATGGGAAATAGGCTGGCCCAGATCCCACGAGTTGGTGACGTCGCCCGAGGCCGGGTCGACGGCAAGCACGCGACCGGATTCAAATGCCATCATAATCTGGCCGTTGATCGCGACCGGCTGGCCGGCCATTCGATCCTGCGCTTCCGGCGGCAGTTGCGCGGACCATACCTGATTCATTGCCGTATCAATACACACGGTTTCTCCGGTGTCGACAAGCAACAGGAACCTGTCATCAGCTACTTTTATGGGACCCGCTACGTATCCTCCGGGCAATGAAAGTTCCTGGGTAATCTCAATCTGCTCGGCGACAGGAATCGCAATTAGTTGATCGCCCTCGGTGTCGCTGCGTCGGACACCCAGTACCATGTCGCCCACAGAAACCAACGGTGAAACGAGAGTACCGTCCAGTTGCAATTCGTGCATCTTTTGCAACGAGTTGTCGCCGTCTGCCTGAACCAAAAACAGTCGCCCGTTGGCATCGCCAATTATGAACTGCTGGCCGTCAGCCAAAATCGCCGGCTCACGCCAGACGGTTTCTGTATTGGGTTCCAACGGCGGCTGGAATGGTGCTCCCACCGATGCCCCGGACAATACGTTGATTCGGAAGACCTGTCCACGGGTAGTGGCAACCAGCAAGTGATCGCCAAAACGAACGGGGCGGCAACTGGGCAGGACACCGCTTTGAAAGTTCGACAGACTGTTCGGGGGATCCCGTTGAAAGTCGATCGTCAGTACATTTTTGCGGTCCAGTGGGCCGGTCATTACAAAGGCCTCGCCGAATTTCATCACATTGTTGAAGATCAGGCTTTGCACCACGGTGTTGCCGCGAATCAACGGCTCATTGTCTACACCCGCCTCGATTTCCGCGTTGTCGACCTCAAAGATATCGCCCTGGGCAGAGACGGCCAGCAATCGCGAATCATCGGTCAGCGGCGGACCAGCCAGGGGCGCGGCAAAGTCATTACGCCAAATCTCTTCCAGCGTTTCGGAATTGACGGCCGAAACAGACACCATTGAGGAGTCGTGCCGGCGACGCACGTGGAACAATGTTTCCTCGATCAGGGAACTGGGGGCGAGGAAGATATCCAGATTGTTGGCAACGTCTTGTTCCGTAAACTCGCCGGCCGCCTTTTGAATCTTGTATCGACGCAATCCCCTGCCGCTGGTCCACAACTGGCCGGACGCCGCGGTGATGTAGTTTCGACCGGTGTTTTCGTTGGAGAAACGCGTGCGCACGACAACGGTTAATGGCTCGGTTTCGTTAGCGGCATTGATTTCCAGCATCCGCAAGTCGCCTTCGTCCGACATCACCAGGCCCCAGCGACCGTAGCGGAAAATCGGCGTGTTGACCTGACCTGCCAAACGAATGCCGGGCTGCGCCTCTTCCAGCGACAAGCCGCGATCGGTCGGCTTGAAGATATGCAGTTTGCAATAGTTGGCTCCGTTCTCGGCAACCAGCAGATGACCGGAAATGATGAACGGTGGAACCGAAACTGACGATGCACGGTGTTGCACAAAATAAACTTCGCGGCACGTCATCGTTTCTGTGGAAATCACATACAAGTTGGCCTGATTGCCGAGCTGATAAATGTACGGTTCGCCGGGAATCATTACGCCGGACACCGTTGCCGTTTGCGGAATTTGGGCTGCCTTTGAAATCTCGCCAGTCGCAGCGTCGATCATCAATACCTTGCCCGACAGCGTGGTCACCAGAACGCGATCCTCGAATACATTTGGATTGGCGAATGCCTCACCGATTCCGATTCGCCATACTTCGCTGCCATCCTGTGGATTGATCCTAATCACGTGTTGCAAACGCGAATCAACGGCAATTACGTCCGAGCGGTGTGCCTCTGCCAGCCAGACCGGGGCTGCCTCGGTTTCCAGACCGACAAATTGACGCCACAGGATGTGGCCGTCCATGGCACGCACGCCATACAACGATCCGTTAACCAGATGGACGAGCATCTCGGTCGACAATCCTGCGACTTTCGGCTGACCCGATTTGGTTCCCAGCACCACACTGGCGTTGATCGGCGTCGCCGGCAACTCGGAGGCTACTGGCTCAAAATCGGAAGTCGTGACCAAATCAGCTTCGCGGGCGCTAATGGCCTGCAGGGCTTCGGAGAACCCATCCCGCAATTGCAACTCAGGATATTTGTTGGCCAGGTTGTCAGCGAACTCGAAAGCGCCCCGCGTGTCCCCGCGTTCGGTCAAACCACGCAAACTGACCAGCCCGGATGTGTAGTCATTTTCCATCTGGATCTGGCGCTCGATCGTGGCAATGTTTTCAATCATTTGTTCCAGCACCGTGTTGACCCCCGGTTTGCGTCGCTCACTGCCCGGAACGTAGGTGGGGTTGTCGATCAGTTGGCGTGCCTGCAGGGCGAGGTCCAACTGGGCCTTTTTCACTTCCACGTCGTCGCTGTTGATGGCCGCTTCGGTAAATCCGATTGCCGTGCCAGGCAAAATGACTCCCAGTTCAGGTCGCAGATCGCCAAAGCGTTCTGTTTCTTCCTGTTCGGTCAATTCCTCATACAAACCGGGCAACACAGTTTGCGCACGAACCAAAGTGGTTTCCCACTGTTTGGAGTCGTAGGGAATCCGCAATTCGCAGTTGGCGATCTTGACTTTGGCTCCGGGTGTATTGTCGTCGTTGGGGAAAGACGCCACGTACTTTGTGAATTTCGTAATGGCGTTGGAGTAACGCGCATTGTTGAAATCCTCGTTGGCATCGGCCCACAGCTTTTCGGAATCGGCCTTGAGCAGCGTAAACGCCAGGATCGCACCGACGATAACCAACAGACCCACAATGGTCGATCCGATGAAGATCCACTTGGATTCCCATTGGTTCTTTTTGGTTTTCTTTCCGGTAAAGGTCTCCTTTGGCTGTTCTGCTTCGACCGAAGCGAAACCACCGGCGTCAAAATGTCCGCCTGCCCCCAAAGGATCAAGTGAGGCCGCCTGGGTGACATCCAGTGGTTCCCCAGCCAGCGGCTGCTGCATGGTCACTTCATGCTCAACATCGACGACTTCAATGCTGGCGTCGTAGCCGGCCTGGGGATCGCGGGAAGCGTAAGCGCGGGTGGCATCGACCGCTTCAGTTGCTGACGGAGGTGCCAGGTCTGCGAGCAACTCGCTGGTATCGTGGATCTGTTCTTCGGGTACCTGAATGGCCATTTCGTCCTGCGGCGTAAACTCGCCGGCAAAGACCTGTTTCGCCTGGTATTTGCTGAGGTAGCCCTTGTCGATCAGGTATTTGGCGATCGATTTGGCAGAAACATTCTTGTCCGTCTTTTCGATCTTGGCCCGCAGCCTGGCGATGATGGCCGCCGGCACCATGTTATTTTTGTCCAGTGCCTGAATGAAATCTTCGGTTTTCATACTTGTCCCTGTGCCGTTTCGTCAGCGGGAGCATCTTGAATGGTTGATTGATTGTCGTGGTACGGCCGGCAACCTCTGCCGTTCTATCCGCAACCGGCAGTTGATATCTAGTAATCCTCTTCGGACAGCCGGATCACGATGTCCTGAATGTCGTTGTCCACACCGGCATCCCACACCGTGACGACCTTTTCATGGTGAGCATCACCGTGAGCGGTGATTTTAAGTTTTTTGGCGTCGGTTGAGGAAATCATATCGCGCAAGCGAACCCGCATTTCCTGATCGCTGGGCGCCTCGGTTTCCTCCTGGTCCTTGGACGTCAGACGATACGTATTGAACTGGTCGATGATGACCTCCACATACTGATCTTCATCCTCGGGAACTTCTTCGACTATCGTCGACGGCTCGTCATCAGGAACTGGAGGCTGTGCGATAGACTTTTGCAGGGTGAACGACGCGGTGACCATAAAAAAGATCAGCAGCAAAAAGACAACGTCCACCATTGGCGTCATATCGAGTTCGTCTTCGACAATCCCCTTGGCGCCAAAGTCGACTTCGGGCTCGAATTCCTCTTCCGTCTCCAGGCCCTTCCATTCCGGCCGCGATCGAGAATCGGCGACCAGCCGCGGGTCGACCTTGGCGTCCGTTGGCGGCTGGGGATCGGGAATCTCGGTTTGTCCGGCACGCGAAATCGCCGACGTAGGCGCCGCCAGATCGAATCCCGAATCCTGGGTCTTGTCCCGATCGACGTTTTCGTCCGGATTTTGAGATTTGGCCATGGTTATTCTCGTTCGCTTGTCTATCAACCAGTCTCATTTGACGCGACGACTGGCTCGTTCCTGCCCGCCGTTGGTCAGGACGAATCTTCGG
>JBPCVB010000277.1:0-3481 GCA_051010855.1 Pirellulaceae bacterium
TCGATATCCAATTCCACACCTGGCGGTGAACTTCGATCGAGTTCGGCTACGCTGCTGTCGTCTGTGATTTGATTGGCCTGGCCGGTGGCCGCTTCGACCTGTCCCATCGATTGCGGACGATCGCCTTCCGCCAGATTCGTGTTGCCGCTGGTCGCGCGTTGAGTCTGGGCCACACGGTTGCCGGCAACGCCCGGTGAACCCTGATTCGACTCGGCTCGTTCGGCGAACGCTTCGGATTCTGCTTCACCGTCGCCTGCTGAGTCTGCGGCCGTCATGTTTCTTTCGGCACCGGCACCCGTGCCACTTTCAAAGGATCTTTCAGCCAGTTCTGCGGCTGCTTCATCCATGGTGGAAGCCTGGCCAATGGAATTGCGCTGAGCAGTTGCGCCACTGGCCTGTTCGATTTCGGAATCAAATGTGGGTGTATCGGACCCTGAAAGCTCACGGGATGCGCGAGCCAATTGTTCCGCGCGTTGACGTCGGCGGCGTTCCTCTTCTTCGTCTTCGTCGTCGGAGTCGGCATCCAGGTTGGCTCGTCCCAGGCTGGCGTCGGCCATTTCCACGGCCGACGTGTTGGCACGATCTTCGCTGGAGTTGTCACTGCGGATCGGCGCACCCGAATCAGAAGCCTGGCCACCTGATCGCGCAATCAGGTCGGCGGTTGCTTCGGGCGTTGGCGTATCGGAAATCTGACTGTCAGTCGATCCGCTGCGATCGGTGGCAATTCGTTCCACGGTTTCCGATGCCAGGCTGGGAGCGGACGAGCCCTGGTCGCCGCGTCGAGTTGCCTGGGGATTGGCTGGTTGCGGTTGAATTTGCGGTTGCCCGCCACCTTCAACTCGTTCTGCAATCGTGTCACTGACAATTTTTGTCGGGCCGAGGTCGACACTGCCGGAGCCTTTGGCGACTGACGTTTCGCTACGTCGCGCTTCCGAATCCGATTGACTGAGCGAGGCACTGGCGCTGGCGGTTAGCTCGGCGGTTGCCGAGGAGGCAGGCCGACTGGCAATTGCGATGGAATCCGGTCGATTGACGACACTGGGGATTTCTGCAGAAGCCGCAGCACGTGGCACTCGCGACATTTGTCGCAGCGAAAGTGAATTGGGATTGGTTTGCTGCGTGGTTTCTTCCCGACGACGCATGGAATCGGAGGCGGCCATGGCCGAACTTTGTCGTGACGCTACGTTTCGATCGTAGTTGGCCGTGCGTCCGACGCCTGATACTCCCCCCGACGATCGTTCCAGTGACATTGGTTGCGGGTTCATTTCAGCGACTCCGGAATTGGCTCGCGTCGTCATCGCGGGCCGCGGACGCTCAACCATCTCGGGACTGGCCGACGCGGGGGAGGTCGTGGTTGATCGGCTGCGATTAACGGTGGGTTGGCGATTGGCCACGGCGGGTGCTTCATGCCGGCTTTCGGGTCTTCGTTGTGCAAGTTGATTTGACGTGCTGGCCGCCGTCAGTTCTCGCTGGATTCGCGCGGTGGTGGGGTTCGGCGAGTTGGTGCTGCGGCGTTCCAGGTTGGCTGTGTCCGATGGCATGCTGGCGGTGCGTGGCGATTCGGGTTGGGCCGCTGCTACTGGTGCCTGGATATTCCGACGTGGTGTCGCGGTTTCGGCACGCGGCGTCGCCGTCTCCCGTCGCGAAACGCGTGGCTGCGCCGGGCGAACGCTGGGACGTTCTTCACTACGGCTTCGAGCGGTCTGTGATTCACTGGTTCGTCGCGGTCGTTCACCAGAACGAGCTGATTTTTCGGAGCGAGGCGCTTCACTGGTGGAACGGCGAGTCAACTCGGTAGCATCGGGTTGCACTTCCGCCTTTTTTGATTCGCGGTTTCGCGGCGCCGCACGAGCTGTGGCGACCTGTTCGCTGGATTTTGGTACCTGGTTTTCCGTTTGACGACTCATCTGCGAAGGGTTTTTACCCAGTCGTGGAACCGTGCGACTTAGTTGTTGACGGCGGACTAACTGCGGATTTTCGCTGGGGTTTTGGCTGGTGACCTGAGAAGGTTGCGGTCGTGCCGTCGAAGTTTCAACCACAGATTGTTTTTCGGGAATCGGTTCGGATACATCCGGTGTCGGCACAGGATTCTCGTCCAGCCACGGTTGATTCTCGACTTGTCGGGAAATGTGAATGATCCGTTGTTGCTGGACGGGCGTGGTCGTTCGATTGACCTGCAAAAAGAAACCGCCAAAGACCTGGGTTTGTTTGGCGTAGATGATAAAGACGCAGTGCACGGCCAGGCTTAGAATCACCGCCAGTTGAAACGATCGCCGCAATTTGCGGTTGTCCGTAAACAGCAGCGAAATCAGCATCACGGTAATTGCCGCCGGCAGCACCATTAAGCTGATCCACATCCAGAAGCCCGCCATCAGTGTTACGATGGTAGCGGCCAGGACGGCAGACGTGATGCATAGTGACATCAGGATCGGCCAGAACTGGTCGTCAAAGCGTTCCACCGCCGTAGGCTCGTAGGTGCGAACGGTTTGTTGGCGTGTTGACATGGTTGTTGGGGATCGTTTTGTTGTTTCAACGGCGTTTCATAATCGTCGTTTTACGACCGTCGCGCATTTTGTGACGGCTCCAGCCGAACCGCCCGGTCATTGGTCGTCGGTCATAGCGGTGTAGTTGTAAATGCCAGCCTTCTTGCACAGGTCAAACGCGGTCAGCACATGTTGCCAATCGGTGGATTTGTCGGCGCGGATGACCACCGTTTGCGTCAGCGGGTTATTGGCCGCGGCCTGGCGAAGGATGTCCTCGACCTGTTCGGGATGACGGAACTTGCCTTCAATGAAATACTGTCCGGTCTCGTCGATGTTGATGAACATTTCGCGAGGTTCAGTTGTCAGCGGCAGGGATTGTGACGCCGTTGGCAACTCGATTTCGATTTCCCGTTCCTCTTCGGCAAACCGTGTGGCTACGAGGAAAAAGATCAGCAGCAAAAACACCACATCGATCAGTGGAGTAATACTGAGCGAACCGACCGCGTGTTTTTTGGGTTGTACGGCCATCGCGATTACCTGGGGCTCGGTGGCGGAATTACATCGACTGGTTCGCGGGCCGTCGATGGCGAACGCGATGAATTCGCTGCCGGGGCAGTGTTTTCGGGCCATTCATCTGTCGGTGTGGCGACTCGAACCTTGCCTTCAAACTGTTCCATCATCGGCGTCAGACTGGCGGCCAGCTCTTCGATCTTGTGGAACCAGTTCACGATTCGGTTGTCAAAGAAGTGCGCCAACACCGCTGATGGAATCGCGATGATCAGACCGCTGAGAGTCGTCACCAAAGCGGTGTAGATACCCTGGGCCAGCACTTCCGCCTTGTTCTGGCCTGGCAGGAGTTGCGTCGTATCATAAAAGGCCTGGATCATGCCCCAAACGGTGCCCAGCAGTCCGAGCAGGGGTGCAACTGCGGCGATGAGATTGAGCCACCGGACATTGCCATAGAGCTTGTTCGCTTCGCGATTGCTGGACTCGGAAAT